>JABDKL010000203.1 GCA_013002225.1 Winogradskyella sp. | reverse complement strand
AAACCGACAAGATCTCGGGTTGTAATGCCTTAGACAAAGTATTAATTAATAAAAATCTGCCGGAGTATAAGATCAAATTAAAAATGCTTCAGGAAAAGCTGGAACAACATCAGGTTGAAGTTATAGTCGACTCTAAGGTGTCTGATATTCTATCCGACAAAGAACAGGTATCGGATAGTAGCATCTGGTACGAAGAGTTTTTAGCCTTGAAGTTGCTTATTGGGGAAGTGAATAGTCTGGAAGACGCTATTACTGCGATTAACACCTATTCTGGTAAGCACTCAGCATCCATAATTACAGAAGACCAATTTGAAGCCAAGCAATTTATGCAAAATGTAGATAGTGCTGCTGTTTATCATAATGCGTCGACACGATTTACAGATGGTGGACAAATGGGCGTAGGCGCAGAACTAGCTATTAGCACCGATAAATTGCACCATAGAGGGCCACTTGGCCTAAACCAACTGGTGACTAATAAGTATTATGTCTACGGTGATGGCCAGGTAAGAATTTAAGGAGGCGATTTGTTATGCACTCCTAGTTATAGTGCGTTGTAATTTTGGATTTGCCGTTTATTTTCTTATATTATAGGTTATGATAACACAAGATAAAGATAAATACGCGGAGGAGTTAACAAGTTCTATTGCGTACCTTGAAAACCTCGGGTACGACAACATTAAAGCAGACATTGAAGGTTATGAAACACCAAAGTCCTACCTAAAAAAAGGGAGTGACATTGCTATTACACCAGACATTGTCGCAGAAAAAGAAGGTCGAAAACACATTTTTGATTTGAGCTTAAAATCTCAAAAACCAAGACTTCTGAAGTCCAAATGGCTATTCTTAAATACCTTAAGCCAGATTAAACAGTATCGATTTCGTTTAATTACTAAAAGAGGGCACTACAAATTCACAAATGAAACTGTAGATGAGATTAATTTAGATTCGGTTAAACTTCTCAAAATTTAAAGTTTTTTAAATTTTTGTGTAACATTTTGTTGCTTTATTACGTATAATAAAAGCAATACCATTGTTGTGGAAAATTTGCACAAATCTATATTTAAATGAGACAACTTAAAATTACCAAACAGGTAACTAACAGGGAAACTGCATCTTTAGATAAGTATTTACAAGAAATTGGTAAGGTAGATCTTATCACTGCAGATGAAGAAGTAGAATTAGCCCAACGCATTAAAGCAGGCGATCAGATTGCTTTAGAAAAATTAACCAAAGCCAATCTACGATTTGTGGTTTCTGTTGCTAAGCAATACCAGAACCAGGGATTAACATTACCCGATCTTATTAACGAAGGGAACCTGGGCTTAATTAAAGCCGCACAACGTTTTGATGAAACACGTGGATTTAAATTTATTTCTTACGCGGTTTGGTGGATCAGACAATCTATCCTGCAGGCTTTAGCTGAGCAATCACGTATTGTGCGTTTACCGTTAAACAAGATTGGTTCTATAAATAAAATTAATAAAACCTTTGCTTTTTTAGAGCAAAGTCATGAGCGTCCACCTTCTGCGGAAGAGATTGCAAAGGAATTAGACATGACCATTAACGATGTTAAGGAGTCTATGAAAAATTCCGGACGTCACGTTAGTATGGATGCGCCTTTAGTTGAAGGTGAAGATTCTAACTTATACGATGTGTTACGAAGTGGCGAATCGCCAAATCCGGATAAGGATCTGTTGCACGAGTCTTTACGTACTGAGATTGAGCGTGCTTTAGAAACTTTAACACCACGGGAAGCTGATGTTATTCGCTTGTACTTTGGTTTAGGTAACCAACACCCAATGACTTTAGAAGAAATTGGAGAAACCTTCGATCTAACCCGTGAGCGTGTAAGACAAATTAAAGAAAAAGCGATTAGAAGGCTTAAACACACCTCTCGCAGTAAGATTTTAAAAACATATTTAGGTTAGGTTTTTGTATATTTAACGACCAACTTAATAAAGGTAACAACAGTTACAAAACATAACTGTTCGTTTTTTGATTGATGAAAGAACCCACGGCTGATTACCGTGGGTTCACTTTTTGTTACAATTGGTAGTTTCGCCTTTACCAAAATTTCTTTTTTTAGTTACCTTTGCACAAATCAAAATAAACCTCTTACAATGGCTTCAAAATTAATTGCTCCTTCTATGTTAGCTGCCGATTTCGGTAATCTTCAACGTGATACAGAACTGGTAAACAACAGTGAGGCCGATTGGTTTCATATCGATATTATGGACGGCCATTTTGTACCTAACATTTCCTATGGGATGCCCGTGATCCAAGCCATTAAAAAACACGCCACCAAACCTTTAGATGTGCATTTAATGATCGAAAAGCCGGAACGCTATATTGAAGAATTTGCAAAATGCGGCGCTGATATTATTACTGTCCATTACGAGTCTACGGTCCACTTACACCGCACGTTGCGCCAAATTAAGGATGCAGGATGTAAAGCAGGGGTTGTTTTAAATATTACCACACCGCTTAATGTCTTAGAAGATATTCTACCGGAGTGTTATATGGTGTTACTCATGTCTATTAATCCGGGTTTTGGAGGTCAGAAATTCGAAGACATCACCTATAAGCGTGTTAAAAATCTACGCAAAATGATTGACGATCAGGGCTTAGATACGCGTATAGAAATCGATGGTGGTGTGACTGACAAAAATATTGAACAGCTGGTAGCAGCTGGTGCAGATACCTTTGTAGCTGGTAGCCATGTGTTTAAAAGCGAACAGCCTGTTGCCGCTATCAAACGCCTTAAAATGCTCGCTAATGCTTAATTGCTAGGCCTCGTTACCGTAGCCGTAGCTATAGCCATAATTATAACTGTAGCCATACGATTTACCTGAGCCAACCGCATTTACAACATAAGCCACGTTTTTGATCTTCCCAGTCTCTGAAAGTTCTTTTGAGTAATTTAATAAGTTCTTCTCGGTGACGTTTGCACGTACAATATAAATGGTCGCATCTGCCAGTTGCGAGATCAGCATGGTATCCGTCACTAAAATGGTTGGTGCGGTATCCACGATGATATAATCGTACTCCTGTTTGGCCTCCTCGATCAGTTTTTTAAATCTGCCATTGGTTAACAAGTGTGCAGGGTTTGGCGGGATACTTCCCGATAAAATAATATCGTGGTTAGGATGCTGCTCAAAGCCTCTTATTAGGGTATCTCTCCAATCGTAATTCACATCGTGCAGATAGTTAGACAAACCAGGTTTGTGTTTGTCTTCATCTATATGGGTGTGTATCTGTGGGTTTCTAAGGTCTGTCCCTATAAGTAATACTTTTTTATTGATACTGGAGAGGGCTAATGATAAATTCACACTCACATAGGTCTTTCCTTCGCCCTTAATAGTAGAGGTACAATAGATCACCTTACCTTTCTCCCCGTCCTTGATCGGTAAAATATAATCGACGTTAGAGCTTAAGATTCTAAAGGACTCTGCCAGGACCGATCTGTCATTAGGATCATCAAATATTTTAGAATCACTTTTCTTAATATCCGGAATCTCAGCAATTACCGGGATATTGGTTTTTAAATCAATAATATCCTCTTTGCTATGCACCTTAGTATCGAGCATAAACATAAGATATAAGATCCCAAACGGTAGCAACAGGCCACCTAAAAGTGCTCCAGCATAGATAATATTAGATTTTGGTGAGATAGGTTGTGTCCCTGTTAAGGCATACTCCACTACTTTTATAGAGGGTTCGGTAATAGCCAGATTTATAGCGGCTTCTT
Source organism: Winogradskyella sp. (assembly GCA_013002225.1). Taxonomy (GTDB): domain Bacteria; phylum Bacteroidota; class Bacteroidia; order Flavobacteriales; family Flavobacteriaceae; genus Winogradskyella. Next base: position 602 of record JABDKL010000203.1, on the reverse strand, counting down.
CACGCTTTTGCAATAACAACAAATACAGACTTTCCTTTATCTTTTGCTGCCGCTCAATGGCTCTTAATAATTTTTCTTTTTCAGGAATTTGGGACACCTGCCCAGCAAAACGACTATTTCTTCCTTGTAACTGGTTTTGCGACACCTCAAGCTGTCGTATATAGGCATTTAAGGATCGGTTAATATTGCGTCTTAGATCAGAAGCTGCTCCTAAGGCTAATTGCACTGACGGGTTATTAGCCCCCGCACTGCTTTTTAGTTTATCCAAGTTTAATACAACGGCATTGTAGTCGTTAATAAGGGTATTGATACCACTGTTTTCTAAACCAATATCTGCTGGTAATAATTCAAAGTCATTATTACGTGTTAATGCATTTTCAAGCAATTGTGCTAAAGCCAATTGGTTATTGATTTTAAAAACTTCATCATCAGAGCGTGTGCGCTGCTCCAGTCCTATTTCTGCATCAACCGTAAGGTCTACCAGATTATTATCCTTTTTAAAATCCTGGCGGTCTACCTCAATAGAATCCAGTTCCTGAGCCAGATAGACAAAACGCTCATCAATAAAATCTAAAGTCCGTTGGGAGACCAGTTGTCTATCC
>JABDKL010000173.1 GCA_013002225.1 Winogradskyella sp. | reverse complement strand
CGAATTTTAAATGCCGGAATCCCTGTAATGGGACATCTGGGTTTAACTCCACAATCTATATACAAATTTGGTACCTATACGGTACGAGCAAAAGAAGAACAAGAAGCACAACAACTTAAAGAGGATGCTATAATGTTAGAAAAAGCAGGCTGTTTTGGTATTGTGCTAGAAAAAATACCTGCTGCCTTAGCCAAAGCGGTAGCAGAAAGCGTATCGATACCTGTAATAGGGATCGGAGCTGGTGACGGTGTAGATGGACAGGTTTTAGTTACTCATGATATGATAGGTATGACCCACGAGTTTAACCCAAGGTTTTTACGACGATATATGAACCTGTACGAAGAAATGACCACCGCCATAGGACAATACGTAAAAGATGTAAAATCTGAGGACTTTCCTAATGACAAAGAGCAGTATTGATTGCAACCGTAAAACCTCAAACTCATATTTACCAAAATAATGATGAGATTTAAATTTTAATGAACTGTAGGATCTAGGAATCTTATAGACAAACAATCTAATGCATTAATTAATGCCAAAGGTATTATCCAATAAATCTAATTTACAAGTTCTTTACGAAGATAACCATATCATAGTGGTTAATAAACGTGCTGGTGATATTGTTCAGGGAGATAAAACAGGAGATAAGCCTCTAAGCGATGTGGTAAAAGATTATATTGCCGACAAGTATAACAAACCAGGAAATGTTTACTTGGGTGTTGTACACAGACTTGATCGCCCTACTACTGGTATTGTTTTATTTTCTAAGACCAGTAAAGCGTTGCCAAGATTAAATAAATTATTTGCAGAAAAACAGGCAAAAAAAACCTATTGGGCTTTAGTAAAAAATCAACCGCCAAAAACTGCGGACACGCTAATCAATTGGTTGAAAAAAAATCCTAAAAAGAATAAATCTACGGCTTACGACAAAGCGGGTGAAGGCTGTAAAAAGGCCATACTTCATTATAAATTATTGAAGAAATTAGACAACTTTTATTTACTGGAAGTTAATTTAGAGACCGGAAGACACCACCAAATACGCTCCCAATTATCTAAAATAGGTTGCCCTATAAAAGGTGATCTTAAATACGGATTTGATAGAAGCAATAAAGATGCAAGTATAAGTTTACACGCAAGGACTTTACAGTTTATTCATCCTGTAAAAAAAGAGGATATAAATATTACAGCACCATTACCTGATGATTCACTTTGGAACGCTTGTCATATTTAATTTATTCGATAAGGACATGTTAACGTGAGTGACGTTCCTTTTTTTGGTTGCGAACTAAAATTAAATTTAGCATTAATAAGTTCAGCCCTCTTATTCATATTAATTAATCCTGAGCCCTGATCAGACACAGCCATATCAAAACCATTTCCATCATCTTCAACTTTAATAATTAAATTTTCACTCCCGTAATCTAACAGAATATTTAAGTTTTCTGCTTCTGCATATTTTAAAGTATTTGAAAAAAACTCCTGAAGAATCCTAAATAAGATGATTTCATCTTTGGCGTTTGTGAGATCTTGTTTATCTCCTTTCACTTTTAAGTTAGCTTCTAACAACCCACTTTTATTTAATCTAGTAACTTCATTTACAACAGCATTTTCAAATCCTAAGTTAGAAATAACATCACTGTTTAATGATTTTGAGAGGGCTCTTACCTCCGTTAACGATTCTTTTAATGCTTCTGACGCACTACCAACTTTGGACCTTGCATCTTCGTTAACAACCTTTAAAACAGCATTCATTTGCATTGTAGAAAAAGCAAGTAGTTGGCCAACATTATCATGCAATTCTCTACCAATATGCTTTAAGGTTGCTTCCTGTATTTCTTGTTGGGATTTTGCCAGCTCCTCTTCAAATTCTTGCTGTTGTTTTATTTGATCTAACAAAAGCTTGTTTTTTCGTCTTTGAAACACAATAAAAAATAAAATAATTGTAGCTGCTAAAACCAGCATTACAATCATCGAATAAATTAGTATTGTTAAATCTAATTCACTCTTTTCTAATTCTCCTTGCCCCATAAAAAACCAATTATATAACAACCATAAAGATAAATATTAAGGACTAACAATATTATACCACGCACTTGAACCACTTCTGGGTATATCGTTTTATAATAAGGCATGTAGAATATCATTGGAGGAAAAACTAACCACCATATCATCAACCCAATACTGATGTAAAAGAGAGAAGATTTATAAAAATTTAATACCTTATCACTTATTAATAACTCATAAAAATAAAATGAAACACAAATAAATACTGAAAATGTAGTCCAAATAAAATTGTATTTCAAGTTTGTTTTAAAAAATATATCACCACCTTTATAAATATTATAGATTACCACAAAGAATGAAATAACCATTAAATACATTAAGGCTTTTTTTAGTTTTTTGGTGGTCAATATATTTCTATAAAAGCTAATATAGAAAAATAAAGACCCTGTAATATAAATATTGAATAGCCAATAATTTTGATAAAATAAAGAATCTTTTTCAGGTCGCAAAAATTCAAAACTTGTATACGAACCGAGCGCGTCTACAAAGACAGTGATGACTAAAAAATAAACAAAATAGCGCAGTTTACTATTATTATTTTTTTCTAAGTAATAAAACCCAGAAAAAGCAGCGATGAGTTCTAAAATAATTACAATAAATCCCTCCAATTCTTATAAATAATAGTTTATTGAGGGTAGTTTACTTCTGGTGGATGACCATTTTGTCCTAAGTTCAAACCACTTCCTCCAGGTATATCTCCACTTTTTGATTGCACTGAGAATATACTACCTTTAGAGGTATTCTTTTTACCAGTTGGGATGAAGAACATAGTAGTTAGTCCTGTTTTACCACCTTCATCTGGATAAGACCCTAAATATACTCTTAGACCATCCATGGTATAACCAAGTTCACCTGCCTGATTCTCTGCATAATTAATATAATTTTGAATATCTTCTAAAGACCACCAAGACGATCTGTTGTCACCTCCATCTATTGATTTTTTAAACAAGGAATCGTTAATAATACGATGTTTTAAATTATAAGTCGAATCTAACACCATTGCTTGTTCTGGTGAAATAATTCCCTTTGGCGTCAGCATAGGAGGCTCAGACTCCATATCCGCTTGATTATTACTACAATAAAAATACACAACTAGTGCTCCTAGGATGATACCTAATAAAAGTAATCCAAAATTTTTCATGATTTAGTTGGTTAAATTAATTGAAGTCTCTAATGTATTCAATTTATTGTTTATATAAAAGTATTAACACTTGTTTTCCTACAATTATGCCTTAGAGCTTAAACCTTATCTTGTTGTTTGTAGCTTTTTGACTAAGCGTATTTATTGCACTTTCGGACAATTGCAGTACTCTCGGATACCCACCTGTAGTTTGGCAATCTCGCATTAACACAATTAACTGGCCAGACGGCGTAAGCTGTACCGTACCTGGTAAAACCGGAGCGGTTAGAATAGAGCTAAGATTATGCTTCATGTTAGGCTCTAATTGATAAGCCATTCTATTATGAAATTTAGAAACGACATAAGTTGTATCAAAAATCTGGTTCTGTTGAACTTTGGTTAAATCATTAAATTCAGGACCTTTCAACACTTTTAAGTCCTTACTCATTAAATAAGATTGATTATACTTAACATGTGCATAAGTATGATTTAAATTGGCAGTTAAACTCTGATAACCTAAATATTCATTTTTTTTAATTTGTACAGATTCTGTCACACCTTCATACATACTTCGACTCCCTAAACTCGGTTTTGAATGGAAACCACCAGTAATACCAATATACGATCTGAAACCAGAATTAAGTTTGCCAAAACTAAGTATATCATGTTTCTCAATTTTTATTGATTTATTGAACGCAATCGAAGTGCCATTAATCATTGGCTGCATTAGCGCACCAGATATTGCAATAGTTGTCGGTTTTAAAAACTCTAGTTTAGGACCAGACATAGTTATCTCCATAACCGCAGCCTTTTTTTCATTTCCCAAAATCATGTTAACAAACTGACTGGAGTATCCGTCCATGGCGCCAGATACAGGAACACCATATTTTCGATACCCAAAACGTCCCAAATCTTGAATCGTAGAATAAAAACCAGGCTCTAAAACTTTAATCATATTTAAGCATTTGGTTTTAGATTAAATTCTGATTTATCGATTCTTTCTAAAATTTCATAGTACTCTGCTTTATCTATGCCATAGAATTGGATGGTATCGCCAGCTTCAATTTGACAAGGTGGATGAGATTTTGGATTGAATAATTCAACGGGACAATTTCCTATGACATGCCATCCTCCAGGACTAGATTTTGGATAAATTCCTGTTTGTTTCCCACCAATCGCAACCGACCCCTTTTTTACCTTTAAATTTGGAACTGATTTGCGATCTAAAAATAATCTCGGATCAAGACCTCCCAAATATAAAAACCCAGGTAAAAATCCTGTAAAAAAAACGCGGTATTTAGGTTGGGTGTGTATTGTAATAATATCGGCTTTTGAGCAGTTTATTTCCTTTGAATATTTTTCTATATCTTGTGCAAAATCATTATCGTAGCATACAGGTATAGCCCAATGTTTATTCTTAATATTTAGTTCTCCGTTAAGTGACCAATTCAGGGTTTTAAGTTCTTTAATCTTATTATTGATATTATCAATAGTATGTTCATAAATAATTAATAATGAATTATATGCGTTAACTACCTCAATCGTTTGTTTAATAAAATTATTTTCAATAGAATATTTAAATAATAATATGTTTTTTAATATTTTTTCATCAATAATAGCAGGCCACTCTATCAAAATAGAGCGTTCATTATAGGCAGTATATTTTAATTTAAAGGCCATAAATTATTACTGAATACTTATATTATTTCTCGGCAATTCGACACTCAAAAACTTTAAAATTTCAGTTACATTCTTTGTGTCACTATGCACACAAAAAGTCGAAGCTTTTATAGGAACTTTCACTCCATTAACAGACCTTACTTTTTCTTGTGTAATTATGCGTGTTAAATGACTAAAAATTTCGTCTTTATCTCCTAATAAAGCGTTGTTAAATTGACGTGAAACTAAAGATAAATCATCGTTATAATTTCTATCGGCAAAAGCTTCAAACGTGACTTCTATATTTTCTCGAGTAGCAAGTTTGGAGATTTTAGAATTATACGGAGCATATAATTTTATGGGTATCGCAATACTCTTAATAACCTCTATAATTACGCTAGCAATTTTAGCATCCTTAGAAGCTAAATTATACAATGCTCCGTGAGGCTTAATATGGTGAAGTTGACAATTAGCATCATAAAGCACCCTTTGCAAGGTTCTTATTTGCTGCTTTAAAGAGGTGTATAATTCTGCAGCGGTCAGGTTCATATCAACCCTACCAAAGTTTTCTCTGTCGGGAAAAGAGGGATGTGCACCAATCTTAACCCTGTTCGATTTGGCTAGCTTTACAACGTTAACCATTGTATTTACATCGCCAGCATGACCACCGCAAGCTATATTGCAAGACGACAAATATGGCATTAAATCCGCTTCATTACCTACACCTTCTCCAACATCTGCATTAATGTCTATGATATAATTAGTCATTAGATTAATTTGAATACACTTAATATCCCTTTAGCTCCTAAAAAGATAGTAATAAGTAAAATAATTATACCAAAAACATTCTGAAGTTTTGAATTTTTATAATTTCCTAATACCGAATGTTTATTCACAATCCAGAGTAGAAAACCAGCAATAACTGGTAATAACAAACCATTAGCGACTTGAGCGAATTTTATGATTTCTATTGATTTAAATCCTATGGAAGAAAACACAACTCCAAGTCCCAGAATAAAAATCCAGACAAATCTAAACCGAATAGACTTTAAATTGGTTTCCCAACCCAAACACCCGCTAGCTACGAAGGCTGCTGCCAAAGGCGCTGTAATTGCACTCGTAATACCAGCCGCAAACAGACCCATAGACAGGAAATACTTTGCATTAATCCCAAACAACGGCTCTAATCCCAATGCCAAATCTGACGCATTGTGAATATCTTGAGTAGGAATGGCCGATGCCGATATAATAATACACATAGAAACCATTCCGCCCAGAACAACAGCGATAATCGTATCTTTTTTTGCAAAGTGTAAATCAGATTTATCTTTCCATTTTGTTTTAGCCAACGAGGCGTGTAAAAACAGATTATAAGGCACAACCGTAGTACCGATTAACCCAATTATAGTTAAAATGCTCTTTTCGGGAAAACTTGGAATCACCATATTTTTAGCAATGTCTAACAGATTTGGGTTTGTTATAATAGCTGTGGTAAAAAACGCGAGGCTCATTAAAATAACTAAAGTGACTAAAGTTTTCTCCAGCACTTTATAATTCCCAATAAAGAGTAGAATAAATGCAACAGCTCCTATAACAATTGGAATAATCTCAATGCTTAAGCCGCCTGCAGAAACGCTTGGATTTCCTAAAAGAGTTTGCATTCCTAAAGCTCCACCACTAATATTACCTGCTTCGTAGGCCGCATTACCTATTACGATAGCAGATAATATTAATACAATCGCAAACCCTCTTAATACAGGGTTTTTAATTTCTTGTCTAATAACCTCAGATAAACCTTTTTGAGATATAATCCCCAAACGTGCTGCCATTTCCTGTAGCACGATGGTTGCTATAATCGATAAAACCATTGCCCAAAGCAATGCGTAACCAAAATTTACGCCAGCCAGCGTACAAATCGTTACTGTGCCAGGACCAATAAATGCGGCTGCAACTAATGGACCTGGACCTATATTTTTGAAGAAGTTCTTAATCATTTTTTAACCGAATTCAATGCATATATTGCAAAACTACCTAACCAATGACCACCTTCGTAACTATCGCCAACAATGCCAGGTAATGAATAGTTAATATGTTTGTTAGCTATGTTTTTTAGGTGTGAATACTCAGACAATCCTTCTGCAATTTGATTAAGGCTCCAAGCCCTAGAAAAGTTAACACCATCGAGATGCACCAATTTACCGTCCGTTCTATCTGAGACTTCGCCAACAGCCATTTCAAAATTTATATTATTGAGTTGAGGCATAAAATCGGTTATCCAAGTTTTAAACTCATCATTAGACAAAACCCGCTTCATTAAAGCGGCCTCTTCTAAACAAGGAGACAAAAAATCGAATCCTCCCGGCTCCCACTCTATAGGACAATCCTTGTCGGTTTCGTAAAAGTCCGTGGCTCGTTTTTCTATGATTGCTCTTAATTCCGAATCATCAATTGCTATAGCGTAATCGTGCGCAAAACTCAACCCAAATGCCGTATTTGGATGCTCTCCTACTCGTATCGGATAGTTAAGTTTAGGTAAAAATTCTAGATATTTATTAACGATTAATTCGGTTAAAGGTTTTAGGTTATGTTCTAATTCTCTTGCTAAATCACTATCCCAAGTGTGGAGTTCTTCAGCTAGTTTTAACAACCAAGCCCAGCCATAAGTTCGTTCAAAAGACCCATTATATTCTCCTTTAAAATATTGAATTTCTTGTTCTATATGTGCTTCAGAAATATTCCGTAGTAATCGTTGTTCTATTTGTGCTTTATTTTCAAGATTTGGAAACTGTTTTAAAAGCGACACCAAACTCCAATGCCCATGTACGGCCGAATGCCAGTCAAAACAACCATAAAATGCAGGATGCAACTCGCTTGGCTCCTTTAAATCGTTTGCACTCCCAATGGTTTGATTGAGCTTATTTGGATACTCTATGTTAATACAGTTTAATGGTAATTGTGCTAACCGATTTGCTTGAGCCAGGTTTAACGTTGGAGCTTCATAAGTCTTTATGGGCTTTGTTTCTGAAATTGGCTTTTTTTCTGTTGATGTATTACAGCTTAATACTGTAATGAAGAATATTTTGTAAAAAGCATTTTTCATTTTAATAGATTTATTGATTGCACAAGGGTTTTGATTATGGTTATTACAATTAATATTGAGATTGGTGGCTTCGCTAGTTCTGGTTATCCCAGCCAGCCCTCACGGTCCAGACTACGATACTGAATGGCCTCACTAATATGCGCACCCAACACATTCTCCGATCCTTCTAGATCTGCAATTGTTCTTGAAACCTTGAGTATTCTATCATAAGCTCTGGCTGAGAGATTTAACCGTTCCATTGCAGACTTTAAGAGTTCCATAGAAGTGTTGTCTAGTTTACAATATTTTCTAATCTGCTTAGTGCTCATTTGTGCGTTGTAGTGCACATTTTCTAATTCGGCAAAACGCTCAGTTTGTGTTTCTCTCGCTTTGGTGACCCGTTTTCTTATATCTACGGAAGATTCGCCTTTTCTATCATCTGCAAGCTTCTCAAAAGGAACTGGTGTCACTTCTATATGAATATCAATTCGGTCTAAAAGTGGCCCGGATATTTTTCCCATATACCGTTGCATTTCGGCTGGTGAGGATGTAATTGGAGCGTCCGGATCATTAAAATAACCACTAGGGCTAGGGTTCATGCTTGCCACTAACATAAATGAGCTTGGGTAAGTCACTGTAAACTTTGCTCGACTTATAGTCACTTCTCTATCCTCCAAAGGCTGACGCATTACCTCAAGAACTTCACGTTTAAACTCAGGCAACTCATCCAAAAATAATACGCCATTATGAGAGAGCGATATTTCTCCAGGTTGCGGATAGCTTCCGCCACCCACCAGCGCTACGTTGCTTATTGTATGATGCGGACTTCTAAATGGTCTTTGTGCCATTAACCCTGCATGTGCTTTGACTCTTCCTACTACCGAATGAATTTTGGTAGTTTCTAAAGCCTCATGCAACGTCATTGGTGGTAAAATACTTGGTAATCGTTTGGCTAGCATTGTTTTTCCCGAGCCTGGCGGACCAATAAGAATAATATTATGACCACCAGCTGCAGCAATTTCCATACAGCGCTTAATACTTTCTTGCCCTTTTACATCTGCAAAATCAAATTCTGGAAAATCAAGATTTTTATAAAATTCTTCTCTTGTATTAATTTTAGTTTGCTCAAGGGGCTCTTTTTTGTCAAAATGATTAATGACTTGGGTAATGTTATCGACACCAAAAACCTTTAAATTATCTACAATAGCGGCTTCTTTTGCATTTTGATTTGGCAATATAAATCCTTTAAAGCCTTCTTCTCTTGCTTTAACAGCTATAGGCAAAGCACCTTTAATAGGCTGCAAACTTCCATCAAGGGATAATTCGCCCATAATTAGGTATTCTCCTAAGTCTTCTGCCTTTATTTGGTTTGAGGCCGCTAAAATTCCTATAGCAAGGGTTAAATCGTAAGCAGAACCTTCTTTACGCAAGTCTGCAGGAGCCATATTGATAGTGATCTTTTTACCCGGAATTCGATAACTATTATTTTGTAAGGCAGCCGCAATGCGATAATTACTTTCCTTGATAGCATTATCTGGCAGACCGACTAAATGATAACCTACACCTTTATCAATGTTAACTTCTACTGTTATCGTAGAAGCTTCAACACCAAAAACGGCACTGGCAAACACTTTTTTTAGCATATTACAGATGATTAGCGTGAAAATGAAAACATAGATTCACGCCTATCAAAAGAAAGCAAAATAAATAAGCAATCAAAATTGAACTTAAATAATACCTTATAATTCTTTTCTTTTCGGAGCCACATTACTGATGCTAACCTGCTCAAAACATGCATTTCATCGAAAATACAATACATTTCATAGATGTTTATTGAATTTATACCTATGTTTACCGTCCCAAACTTAACCTATTATGAAAAACCTAATACGATCGAGTATAGCGCTTGCTATCTCTTCGCTTCTACTACTTATTAGTTGCGTACCCGAAGAAAATGACCCAACTTGCAATTGTGAAGAAGTTTTTTATGCAGAATCTAAGTACCAAGAAGGAACCTCAGATGTATGGCTCCTTGATCGCACAGAAACCTCTAGAGAACCTGTCGCATGCCAAGATGAAACCGATTACACCCGTACCGGAAATGGCACTGAAGTTAGCAGGATTGAATGTCTATAAAATGAAATAAGCCTCTTAATTGAGGCTTTTTATTTTTCTTGATGTTAATATTAAGTCAAAACTACAATAGCAATATGCAACAGTGCATTTTGTTTATTACTTTTACCGGGTAATTACAACAAATGCGATATTTTTTATTTTTATTCTTATGCCTTGCTTTAACCTATTCTTATGGTCAAGACAGCACCTCTACTAATCTTCCTACAAAAGTTAAGGGTACTATTATTAGTACGTCCACTAACGGTCCTTTGAGTGAAGTAAATATTGTAAATATTAATCAGGTTGTCGGAACATCAACTAATGATGATGGTGAATTTGAAATTAAAGCCAGAGCCAACGACACTTTACACCTATCATATTTAGGGTATAAATCGATAAAAGTTAGAGTCACAAATGACTGGCTCAAATTCGGTAACACAAAAATTAATATGACTGAACTAGCCCTTGCTTTAGAAGAAGTCACAGTTACCCAATTGCAATTAACAGGATATTTAGAAGTAGACATGAAAATGATTCCTGTAACCTCCAATAACCGCTACAGAATTTCAGGACTTTCAGGAATTGGTTATGAAGGAGGCGAGCCTAACATCGCTAATAAAGTGTTAGGTGCCATCTTTAATCCTGCCGATTTTTTGTACAATATGTTTGGGAAAAAGCCTAATGAAATGCGCAAATTAAGAAAAATGAAGGAGGATGATGAAATTAGAAACCAACTAGCCAAACGATACGATCGCGAAATGCTTATGGTTTTATTACAGGTTAACAAGTTTGATCTTGACGAAATTGTAAATCAGTGTAATTACTCCCGAGATTTTATTAACACTGCGAATGACCTACAAATGTTAGATGCCATTAGCGAATGTTATGAAGAATACAAGGTGATTAGTCGCAATAAAGATAAAAAACGAAATTCTTCAAAAAGTTGATTTTTTTTAGGTTTTTGATTCTAAAACATGCTTCAAATCCAGTAAGCCTTCTTCAAAATCCTTACCTACAGTTTTATCCATATTAAAGAATAAGAAAAAGATATTAGAAGGTGGTTTATTATTACCAGAGAAACCCCAAACAACTTCTGTAGATCCATCTCCTATTTCTTTCACGGTCAGATATGCATCAGACTGGGATTTCCATGGCTTGTAAAATCTTAATTGACTATTAACTGACCTGTTTTCGGTAATCGAAATAATCTCTTGCTCGCCAGTTCCTACAGCTTTATTCCCTTCCCACCTATTAATAAAACCAACTTCACCATCAGTTCCCGTATGCTCTTGACGCATATGTGGATCTTTTTTTTTCCAGGGCGACCATTCATCTTGATTCTTTATAAGTTTTAAATAACTAAACACCTCTGTAATAGGTCTATTAATAATAATACTCCTGCTTACATTATAGGTTTTCGGAGCAACCATAGCCAAAATTAAAATCAGAGCGATAAGCGCTAAAATTATATAAACAGCAATTTCCATAATCGATTTATTTTGAATAGTTAGTACTCTAAATTTACAAAAATTTATCTTCGTTATTATAGCGTGCTACAATAGCATCATAATTTTTTATCGTTTTCTCAATCCAGTCGAAACGCTTTTCGACAACTTCCTCTTCCGTCAGTTGCCATTTAATATTTGACGCTCTAAGTTTTGATGTCACATATTGGAGAATAATTGCAGCTGAAACTGAAATGTTTAAACTTTCTGTAAAACCAACCATAGGTATTTTTAAAAATGAATCTGCCTCATCAATAACGTGTTGTGACAAGCCTTCAGTCTCGCGACCAAAGAAGAAACAAGATTTATTAGAAATGTCAAAATCAATTAGCTCACAATCTTCTGTGTGTGGCGTGGTAGCAACTATTTGGTAACCTTTTTCCTTTAAATCCCTAATACACGCCTTTGTAGTATGATATCGATTGAGATCTACCCACTTTTGCGCACCCAAAGCAATCTCCCGATCTATTTGTTTTGAGTTCACCTCTTCAATAATATTTACCTCCTGTATACCAAATACGTCGCAAGTGCGCATAACAGCACTTGTATTGTGTAGTTGATAAACATCCTCAGTGGCAACAGTAAAATGTTTAGTGCGCATTTTTAGAACTTCAGCAAATCGATGTCTTCGATGATCTGTAATAAATGTTTCTAGGTATTCCAATTGTTTTAGGTCTTGCATATTTTAAAAATACAAAATGTAAGTTTCTGGTAAGTAAAAATGATAATTCATTATATTCTTAGAACAATGGTATTATACGAAAATGATATAAAATTAATTACATTTAGATAATGAGAAAACAAATCGTTGTATTATCTGGAGCTGGAATAAGTGCCGAAAGTGGCATAAAAACGTTTAGAGATCATGATGGACTTTGGGAGGGACACGATGTAATGCAAGTTGCGTCTCCTGAAGGCTTTTATAATAACCCTAAATTAGTGTTAGACTTCTATAATCAGAGAAGACGACAGTTAAAAGAGGTTGAGCCAAACCCGGCTCACAAAGCCTTAGCAGCTTTAGAAAAAAACTATAAAGTTACTATAATTACTCAAAATGTAGATGATTTGCATGAACGCGCAGGAAGCTCAAATGTTATTCATTTACATGGAGAGCTACTAAAAATAAGGAGTACTGGTAATCCTAAAGACATTTGCCGATGGACTGACGATATAAATCTAGGAGATTTTTGCAAAAATGGTCACCAATTGCGACCTCATATTGTTTGGTTTGGTGAAGACGTACCGATGATGGAAACGGCTATTGAGACTTGCTATGATGCAGATATTCTTGTTATAATAGGGACAAGTATGCAAGTTTATCCTGCGGCAAGTTTAATTAATTACGTAAAATCGAATACTGATATTTATTATATAGACCCCAAACCTAATATTAATGGTGCAAACAGGATTAAAGTAATTGCAAAATCTGCGACTGAAGGTATGCGCGAATTGTTGACAATTTTAAAAAGCCAAGAAGCATGAAATCAAATCGAATTTTTATAATATTATGTTTATTCCTTATGTGTAACTGCATAAACCGCGGAACGAAACATATCACATTAAATAAAACAAATTGTATTGAAAATGTTATTGAAAAGGACAGTGAGTTTGGTAAACTAAGAAACCATCAGTGCGAAACAAAAACATTACACACTACCATCATTGATTATACTGAAGCTATGCGAAATATTAATTTTGAGAATTGCCCAGAGACATTTAGTGTCGCTTTTAAAAATCATATTACTGCCTGGGACAGTATGGGTGAATTCACTAAAAAATATTCAGAACTTAGAGGTGAAATGCACAACCTATTTGATAGTATTAAAAAAACCAATGATAGCTTACAATTTAAAATCTTATTAAAGGATATCTGGAACACCTGGACACATGTAGAGAAAGCTATGACTGAGGAGATTGATTAAGAATCTTAGTTCTAAATCAATAAAAAATAGCTCAAAATAATTTTAAATATAGTCTTGGTTATTTAACTTAAAACATTCATTAACGGGTTTATTAAAAACGCTTGATAGTTTTATTGCCAATACTGTTGAAGGCACATAGCGGTAAACCGCTCTTAAATATATGTATTATCGCGAAACACTTATTTTTTTTTGCAACCCGTATTGTGTAAGATTTAAAATAGTTTCGGTATTATCCTTTATAATTATCTATAATCTGTTTTTTTCTTCTATCCACTTACTTAAGTATTTTGTACTTTGTAATGTATGGTATTGTAATACATTTCCTATAAAATTGTGTTGTCTATGAGATTTTAAATTGGCTTTTAAAGTTGATACTTTTATCGAAAAGTCAGTAACAAAATGATCCTTATTGAAACGCTGAGTAAGCACTTTAAATCCATTATTTTGACTATAGTGCCAATATTTAGAGTCACGATATAAGGTTATTGCTTTATCTGCCATCCCTTTAGCATCATCATCAATAAACCCATTAGTCTCTAATTCTCCAAACATGCCTTCGGCAGCAATACTAGTCATAATACATGGTGTCCCATTTCGCATTGCATCAATAAGTTTACCTTTAAGACCTGCTCCAAACCTTAGGGGTGCTAAACAAACCTTAGCTTTTTGCATTACTTCATTAACATCGTCGGTAAAACCCTTTATTAAAAAGCCTTCCTTTTTATTGTTTAATTGTGTTGCTTTTTGAGATGCATAAGCACCATAAATATGTAATTCTGCAGTTGGTAATTGTTGTTGCACTAATGGCCAGATCTTCTGTTTTAAATACAAAACAGCATCATAATTAGGGGGGTGTAAAAAATTTCCGATTGATATAAAAGGCTGCCGTTCCTCAAAAGTTGGTAATTTTCGTATATGTACTTCAGAAATTGGTTCTAATAAAAACGGCAAATAGCATAATAAGTGGCTATCAATTTTAAATTGCTCCGTTAAAAGTTCTATCTCAGCTTCAGAAATTATTAAACTTAAGTCACAGCGATAGATACTTGCTATTTCACGTTTTGTAATATCATTCTGTAAATGTTCTAATGACACTTCAGATTTATCCTTTATAGCTAATTCTCTGGCTTTTCGTAATCCATGAATATCTTCCGTATCTAATATTCTCAATGCTTCAGGGCATTGCTCAGCCACACGCCAACCATACTGCTCTTCAGTCATAAACCGATCGAATACTACAATTTCGGGATTGAGATCCCTAATAAATTTATCGAATGAAGAATCATTCAAAAGTATACTATGGACATTAACACCAAGGGTAGTCAAATCAAAAGATCTTTCTGATTTTTTAGCAGCGCTAACAAAGGTTATTTTATAATCTTGACTTAGAAATTGTTTAACTAATTGTAGCATTCTGCTACCAGCAGCAGAACTTTTTGGCTCTGGCCAAACAAATCCAATGATTAAGAGGTTGTTATAAGCCATAACAACCTCTTATTTTATAATTACTTTTGCCGGAATAATAAAGAATTTTAGGCATTTTGAGATTTTAATTTTCCTTTAAATAAACTAATCGCTCTAAGCGTTTTAATTCTTTATCATCAACATATTTGCCAATTTCCTTTCTAAATTGATTCATATTTTGATAAGGTCTGTATTCTTCGAATTCATGTGCCATTCGATTTCCAACTCCTGGCAGTGCTTTTATATCTTCTTCAGAGGCAGTGTTCAACTCAATAGGAACAAAGACATAATTTAAGTAACGTTCAACTTCCTCTTCATCTACATACTTAGCAATTTCTCGTTTAAACTGTTTTACGCTTGTATACGGTCTGTACTCATCAAACTCGTGCGCCATACGATCACCAACACCAGGAATAACCTTAAAGTCAGCTTCAGCCGTCGTATTTAAATTTAATGGAATAAATACCTTCTTATAGAGTTCTTCTTTATTTACGTCTTTAAGTAAACTTTCAAAATCCTGCATATTAAGAAATGGTTTTTGCTCTAAAATTTGAGAA
This sequence comes from Winogradskyella sp., assembly GCA_013002225.1. Taxonomy (GTDB): domain Bacteria; phylum Bacteroidota; class Bacteroidia; order Flavobacteriales; family Flavobacteriaceae; genus Winogradskyella. Next base: position 53,121 of record JABDKL010000173.1, on the reverse strand, counting down.
ACGATTTCTGATGATAAACCTAATGCCTTTAAATCTGCTTCCGTAGCTAAGTTGGCATTTAAAACGGGATTTGAATCAGTCTCGGTATTATTTGTCTCAACTTCTTTTTCTACAGACTCTACTGCTTTCTCAACATCCTGCTTTTCTTCTTTGGCATCTTTACATGCTGTTAAACTGACGCTTACTAAAACGAATACTAGGATTAAATTTGTTATTCTTTTCATTGTTTTTGATTTATAGTTATTAAATATGAGTATCCTATTAAAGCTAAAACCACCATACTGAATGGAGCAAGTGTAGGCAATGCACCAGATAGACTTTCTAAGAACAAATCCCAGTTACTAGCGGTTGGTTTTATTTCTTTTTCAAATTCAAAGTTTGCTACAAGATGTAAATAGACTCCGTAAAAACCACTAAGCGCTGTTATTACAAGTATTGATTTAAAGACTGTTATTACTTTCAATGATCTTTTTAGAAACAAAATGAGAACGAATAGTAAAATTAGACCAATGCAAAGTATGGGAATGAGCTGAAAAATACTTTCATAATGATGAAGTAGATACAGTTCTAAAACAGTACCTATCATAATAATGAAAAAAGCCAATAATATAACTTTCCTTAATTTCAAGTCCTAAAACTATCTTTTTGAATTAATTTGATCTGGTAAAATTACATACGAAACCTTGATAATAAAAATTATTTAGAAAAATTCTAAATAAAAATGTTCTATTCGATCTTATCGGTGTTATTGAGTAAAAAAATTATTTAAATTTAGACTTTCAAGTCTTGAGAACCTTACTATTAAACCTAGAAATAAGAATCGATCACTTTGACAAAAGACCAACTTTATAAAGAATTAAACTATGTTGACCATTCTCGCAAAAAGCGTTTGCATTATGCAAATATTATAATCGATGATACTAAGTTAATTACACCCCTTTTAGAGATTCTCTTTGATGTTGACGATAAAATTTCGTGCAGAGCTGCCTGGGTTTTTGAGTTTATTTGCAATGAAAAACTAGATATTATTATTCCACATCTAGATGTGTTTACAAGTAATTTATCAGAGGTTCATTTAGATCCGGCTGTAAGACCTGTCGCTAAAGTTTGTGAATACCTTGTCAAAGCCTATTACTCAAAAACTGATAATAAAATTAAACATACCCTCACGGAAAATCACAAAAAGCAAATTGTTGAAGCCTGTTTCGATTGGATGATAAATGATGAGAAGATTGCACCAAAAGCTTATGCAATGAATTCACTCTTTTTACTTGGCACTGAATATGAATGGATACACCCTGAGTTAGCCATAATTCTAGAGCGTGATTTTCAGATTCAAAGTTCTGGATTTAAGGCTAGAGCAAGGCATATTCTAAAAAAAATAAATTCTTAATTCTGAATATCAATTTAAAAAAACTTCCTACGTCGAACTTCGTGCATCAAACTTACTTTGCTATCTTTGAAGCTTCAAAAAATCAAATTCAATGGCCCTTACAGCATTAAGCGCAATTTCCCCAATAGACGGCAGATACAGGTCTAAAGTAGAATCTTTAGGCAACTACTTTTCTGAAGAAGCATTAATAAAATATCGTGTTTTAGTAGAGATAGAATATTTTATAGCATTATGCGAATTACCACTACCTCAGCTAGAAGGTGTTGCTAAAGCTCATTACGAGGATTTAAGGGCGATATATAAAAACTTTACATCTGTAGATGCATCAGCCATTAAAGAAATAGAAAAAGTTACCAACCACGATGTTAAGGCTGTAGAATATTTTATAAAAGAAAAATTCGACAATTTAGGGCTATCTGATTTCAAAGAGTTTATTCACTTCGGACTCACATCCCAAGACATTAACAATACTGCAATACCGTTAAGTATTAAGGATGCAATGAATGACGTCTACGTGCCTGAGTATAAGGTATTATTAGATAAAATTGAAGGCTTAGCAAAAGAATGGTCGGATATTCCAATGTTAGCGCGTACACATGGCCAACCTGCCTCACCTACCCGATTAGGTAAGGAAATAGAAGTTTTTGCAGTACGATTAATTGAACAGTTTAATTTACTGAACGACATACCAAGTGCTGCAAAATTCGGTGGTGCTACAGGAAACTTTAATGCACACAAAGTAGCATACCCAAACATTGACTGGAAAGCTTTTGGAACCAAATTTGTACAAGAAAAGCTGGGATTACAGCACTCTTTCCCAACAACCCAAATTGAGCACTACGATCACGCAGCGGCGTTATTTGATGCTTTAAAACGCATAAACACCATAATAATAGATCTAGATAGAGACATCTGGACCTATGTATCTATGGATTATTTTAAGCAAAAAATTAAAAAAGGAGAAGTTGGTAGTTCTGCAATGCCACACAAAGTTAATCCAATAGATTTTGAAAATAGTGAAGGTAACCTTGGTATTGCAAATGCATTATTTGAGCATTTGTCGGCGAAGTTACCAATTTCAAGATTGCAACGTGATCTTACCGATAGTACTGTATTAAGAAATGTAGGCGTTCCATTTGGCCACACCCTTATTGCTTTTAAATCTACGGTTAAAGGATTGGACAAACTTTTACTTAACGAAACTAAATTTGCTCAAGACTTGGAAAATAACTGGGCAGTGGTTGCAGAAGCAATACAAACTATCTTAAGACGAGAAAACTACCCAAACCCTTATGAAGCGCTAAAAGGGCTAACAAGAACAAATGAAACTATTACCAAAAATTCTATTTCAAATTTTATTGATACCTTAGAGGTTTCTAATTCAGTAAAAAAAGAACTTAAAGCTATAACCCCAAGCAATTATACCGGAATATGAAATATTTCCCAATAAATATAGATACCATTTCACTAGCCCTGGTTGGATTAGTTGCAGTTGGCTTCTTTATTGGTGGAATGTTAGAAGTGCTGAATTTGTTTATCATTAAGGCATTAATTATACTAGGTTTTTTAGGTGTTCTTGTAATAGCTGTACACTTTGCTATTAGAAATGAGGTAAAAAAAAATCGCCCTGAGTACAAACCTCAAGACGACACAGTAAAAGCATAAAATAAAATGTCAGGCTTATTTTCTATTGAAAAAAGTCTGATAATCCATTTAAATTAGAATCTTCAAATTTTGCGTTTTGCAATACCGTTTGCAGAGACATGAGCTTGCCAGGATTCATATCATTACCTAAAATCCGTGCAATCATAAATCCTTTATTTGTTGCATTACCAAATATAACTAGCTCATCAATTCGGTCAACATCTCCTAAAAATTTTACTACAAATTTTCCATCTTGTGTATTACCTCCTCGCATTAGTTCTTCATACTTAGGATTTTTTAAAATGGTTTTAACTTTTTCTAATTCTATTTTATAGTCTTCAGCTTCAGTGTTTTCCTTAACAAAAGTTAATACATTAAGCTTATCTACTGAATTATAGGCTTCACGCTGTTCGTCCGTCATCTCAACATCTTCGACATTAATTAAACTAGTTGGCACATCAAAAGACATAAAGCCAGGTTTTAATTCGTTATCGACATAGTAAGTTTGTAATGTTGGTCCTTGGTTACAGCTTGTAAAAGCTGCAACCAAAAACAACACTACCATTGATTTTTTGATTGATTGTATCATTAGAACTCTTAGTTTTTATTTTTATCACCAGCTTTTTTCAACTGCTCACCTCCAGGAATATCCATTTGATTTGTGATTTTAGAGACTTGTCTTAGATCTATATCGCCTGTTAATGACAATAAAACAGTTTCGATTTCACGTTTTTTACCATTAATTTCAATGTTTTGTTCTTTTGTTAATTCTTTTAAGCCACTAACAAACATTAATAATTCCTTTACGTGGTTTTCATCCTTACCCTCCTTTACATAAAACTTAACGGTTTGTTCACCATCTTTAATTCGCATTAATTCTTCAAGCTGAGAGGATCTTAAATACTTATCTACTGTAGCTTTCATATCGCTTGATATACTTTCGTCACCAGTCGTAAAAACTTTTAATCCAGTGATTTTCTTAACCATGTTCATATACTCTTGCGCCTCAGGATCGTCCATATCAATATCAATACTTGCAATCATACTAAACATTTTTTGATTGACAATTACTGATGCTACTTCTGACATGTCTTCATATTTATCAAAAATACTCTGAGCCCCAGAGAACATAGGTGCAGTGATTATTACAATTATTACAATTAATTTTTTCATAATTTCTGTTTTTTAGTGTTACTTGTTTTTAAAAATTTTATTTGTTGTTTTTGAAAATTCACTCAACCTACCAGCTTCCTCTATCCCTTGACTAAAGTTGTCGGATACTAACGCAAGTGTATTGAGTTGCTCTTTGCCTTCATTTATTCCTATCGATACCAGCTTAAAAGCCTGCATCGTAGTACTAATTGCATTTTGCTCTTCTTGAGACAAGCTGGCAAAATCTTTACTCTCGCCTTCCCAATTAGGAATAAAAACTCCAAGCATTAAAACAGCAACTGCTGCGACCGTAATCCATTGATACAATTTTGTTCTGCTAGTTTTTAATGGAACGTCTTTAGTATACTGCTCTTGTTGTGATTGAGAAAAGTACAGGAACATTGGTCTATATTGCTCCAAATGCGGCGCAACATCATCACTATAAAAATAGGCTCTTAACTGTTCCTCTTCCTTTAAAGATGTCTCTGCATTATTATACTTTTCTAAAAGTTTTTCTATATTATTTAATACCATACTGATGTGTATTTGTCAATTTTTCTCTTATTGTTTTGCGTGCTCGAGACAGATTTACTCTAACTGCTGTTTCATTCATTTCGAGCATTTTAGCAATTTCGGCATAATCATACTGCTCAATGTCTCTTAACTGTACTATAATTTTCTGCTGTTCTGGAAGACCTTCTATTATTTTGGAGACCCAATCCATGCTATCTCTTGCTTCTACTTGCTTCTGTAATGATGCTTCATTGTTAGTGTAATTACTATGAACAATCTTTAAATTTTGTGCTTGTTTTGATTTTAATCGATCCAAACAAAAATTCTTTGTCATTGTCATTGAGAAGGCTTCAACATTTTTATAATTACTTATCTTCTCTTTGTTTCTCCATAATTTTAATAATATTTCTTGCGTAGCATCTTCGGCTTCTTCTCTCGAAACTAATAACCGTTTTGCTAAACGAAATACTTTATCTTTAAATGGCATTACTAAGCTTACAAAATCTGCTTGCTTCATTACGTTTTGATTGGTGGTTGACTACAATTTTACTCGCCTTCATTATTACGACGAATCACTTTATCTTTTGTTACAAAGTTTTTTTTATTTTACAATATTGTAAGTAAATTTAGAGTTTTACCGACTACAGTAGAAGATTGCTTGACAAAAAAGAAAAAATAATTATATGAAAAAGATTAGTGTGCTACTGCTTTTAAGTGCTATTACAATAGTATTTACAGGTTGTTTTGAAGATTTGGATGATAATGCCATTTCTACTTCCGAAATTAAGGATTTTGTTTGGAAAGGGATGAATACTTATTATCTATACAAGTCTGAAATTCCGGATTTGGCAAATAACAGGTTTTCCACTAATGATGAATATGTTAATTATTTAAACAGTTTTACCTCACCAGAGAATTTGTTCGGTTCTCTACTATATTTGCCTGAGTCTGTAGACAAATTCAGTAGGATAACCGATAATTATTTTGATCTACAAAATCAACAACAAGGTACATCACTCTCTAATGGTATAGAATTTAATTTATACAGATTTACAGCAGATAGTGATGAAGTATTTGGGGCTATAACTTTAGTTCTAAACAACAGCGTTGCAGATGATTTAGGTTTACAACGCGGGCAAATTTTTAGAGCAGTCGATGGCGTTAATTTAACCGTAAATAATTTTGTTGATCTTCTTTTTAATCAAGACAGCTACACACTAAACTTTGGAGATTATGATGATAATGGCACTATACAAGCAGAAGATGATACAGTTACCTTAAATGGTGCGAGCGCAAGTCTAAACAAGGTGCTTTATACCGAAAATCCAGTTCATATAGCTGAATCTATTGATTTAGGCAGTGGAATTAAGTTAGGGTATCTAATGTACAATGGATTTAATAGTAGTTTTAATGATGCCTTAAATAACGCATTTGCTAATTTTCAGGCTCAAGGCGTAAATGAATTGGTAGTTGATTTGAGGTATAATGGTGGCGGATCAGTACAGACTGCCGCCTACTTAGGTAGCATGATTACAGGTCAATTTACAGACCAGGTCTATTCGAAACTTTTTTACAATGAAAATTTACAGAGTAACAATAGAAATTTTCTTTTCACTAATTCCATTGATGGTATTGGTGCTATTAATAGTTTAAACTTGTCAAAAATTTATGTTCTAACAACAAATAGAAGAACTGCCTCTGCCAGTGAATTATTAATTAACAGCTTAGATCCGTATATCGATGTGGTAGTTATTGGAGAAAATACAGTTGGAAAAACCCAAGCTTCGATTACTGTTTACGATTCACAAAATTTTACTTCTAATGGTGTAAATCCTAACCATACTTATGCCATGCAACCATTGGTAGCAAATTCTTCTAATGTAAATAATCAACTTGTACCTTTTAATGGGCTTACACCAGATTTTGAAATTACCGAGCGACCAAGTACACTTGGTGAATTAGGAAACCCTGAAGAACCATTGTTGGAGGTGGCAATTAATGATATTTTAGGTCTAGGAAGACCATCTTTAATGCCACTAAATCATGAATTACGATTGGTAACAAAGCAACCAATACCACCTCTTAACCAAGATATGTTTATTGATTAGAAACGTGTACTACCTAAATGTCTAATTAAAAATTACAATTGGAGGCTGAACCCTAAACTAATTCCTCTTCCTCTTGTTGCAAAACCAAAGAGTTCTTGATAGTCCTCGTTAAACAGGTTGGTTACATTAGCAAATAATGTCATTTTATTATTAATTATTTTGTGACTTAGATAGAAGTCTAATATGCCGTAGGCTTCAAGAGAAACCGTATCATTTTCAAAGGTGGTAGTATTAAATACCGAATCCTCCCTTTTGTCATTAAATTGATAAACTATGCCAAATACTGCCTCATCAGAAAATTGGTAATCCAATCGTGTATTAATTTTAATTTTTGGTATTCTAAGACTTAATTTTTTATCTACATTGGTATACGTTGCATTTAAATTAAGATTAACAGCCTTAGTGATCTTAGATTCAACTACTAATTCTAAACCACTTGCAGTAAACCTTGTATTAATATTCTGATACTGAAACACAAAAGAACCTGTATCTACAAAATCAATAAACTGCTTTTCATTCCGATTGAAATAAACCAAACTAATAATTGCTTTTTCTTCTATTGAAATTTCAGCTCCAAGTTCCAACGTTTGGTTTTCTTCTGGTTTTAATTGAGTGTTTCCAAAACTTGGTTCGAATAATTGATATAACGACGGAGTAATAAATGCAGTACTGAACGTTGCCAACCCTTTTAAATAACCAAATGTAGTTTGTTTTACAAAAGAAGGGTTTATGCTATATACTAAGTGACTTCCATATTCACTATGATTGTTTAATCGTGCTCCCGCATTTACATTTAGACCAAAATCAGATATATATACTATATTAATGTAGGGATCTGTTATAGTAAATTGAGCCATATCTGGACTAATGGACTGACTAAAGTTTGTATTACCAAAAGGAATTACAAAACTCTCCATTTGGTTATTCTGAAAATTTACACCTGCGATGGTATAAAATTTATCGTTAAAGTTATATCGGTTAATGGCATCTACAACTGTACTTTGAGCATTAAACCTAGTAGGGTAACCAGATTCTACCTCACGCTCTACTTTACTAAATGCAGTATTTATAGTTACACTACCCTTATTATATTTTAATTGTGGAGAAAGACCAACTCTATATTGATTAGATATAGATTTGTTATCTGCATCCCGCATTTCAAAACTATCATCAAAATCTGCTATAAATTTATCAAAACTTGCATAGGTATTCAGTGTTATAGCATTACTCAATTTATAGCCTAACTTTAAATTTACATTATGACCATTGAAAGCATCAGACTCATTACCACTGGCGATGGCAGATAAACCATCCGTAAACTGATGTCCAAAACTTGCTAAATAACGAAACTTACCTAAACTACCATTTACCGAAACACTATTTCTAAAATCCTCGATAGCATAATTATTTTCATTGGCAGATTGATTGGTACCAAGGGTGTTTCTTAAATTTAAATTGAATCCTTTTTTAGAAGCTTCTTTCAATTTAATATTAATAACAGCAGTTGCCGCACCTGTACCGTATAATGTACCAGACGCACCTTTTAAAATTTCAATAGATTCAACTTGATCTGCATTAAGTAAACGTAAATCGTAATCATTTGAAATTTGAGACGCATCTGTAACCTGAATGCCATCTATGAGTACCAAAACCTGGCGATTGCGACCACCTCGGATAAAGTAACTAAGGTTTTGACCTGCATTACTTCGTACGCCGTTTATTTCTACTCCAGCACTTCGGCTAATTATTTCGGCAATAGATTGTCCTTGTAATTTTTTTAAATCATCTGACGTAATCTTGGTTATCACTTTACCAGAATTCTCTCGTTTTAATCGAAATTTAGAATCCGTAACAACAACTTCATCTAAGTGTTCTACTTTAATAGAATCCTTTTGAATTTGTGCAAACCCAGCATATAACGCACCTATACCAAGTAAGCAACAAAACACTTGTGTTTTATTCATTTAAAATTTTAATGCTCGAGAACATACAGAAAACTATATGTAAACTTTTATCCCGAAAGTTTGACTTTATTGTTGAAATTGGCAGGTCTCCTGACTTGCGTCTTGTTATTAGTCTTCCCAGACAAAATCCAGTGACAATGAAGGTTATAACAAGCTCAATAGCTTACAGTTGCGGGAACAGCTCTGGTTTTGCACCAGATTCCCTTTTAATCTAATCGAAACACGATCAGAACCTAATTTCGATGTAAAACTAAACATTTTGTTTAATGAATGACACAAAACTTTAAATAATATTACTTTTGAAAGAAATTGGTATTTTGAAAAATACACTATTAAAAATAAGCGTAGTCTTAATCCTTATAATGGCTTGCAAAGAAAAATCTGCTGAAGACAGATTGTTACCAACCTTAGATAAAAAGGCTTTAGATTTAAAGTACGCTCAAGGATTTTCAGTTACTTACCACCAGAATTTTAAAATTCTTAATCTTTTAAAGCCTTGGCCAAACAGTAAAAAGGCTTACAAGTATGTTCTTATTTCTAGAGAGGATATGGCGAAAACTACTTTTAACATAGATGAGTATGACGGAATTTTAATAAATCCTATTGAAAAGCTTGTTACTACATCCACAACTCATATTCCGTCCTTAGAACTACTTGGCGTAGAACACACATTAATTGGTTTCCCAGAGACAGATTATATTTCTTCAGAAAAAACAAGACAATTAATTGAAAGCGGTCAAATTAGAGAGCTTGGAAAAAATGAAGGTATTAATACCGAGGTCTTGTTAGACCTTAACCCAGATGTTGTTGTAGGGTTTGGTGTAGATGGCGTAAACAAAACTTTTGAAACCATTAAAAAAGCAGGAATCCCTGTAATTTATAACGGAGATTGGGTAGAATCTTCTGCCTTAGCAAAAGCTGAGTGGATCAAGTTTTTCGGAGTCCTTTTTAATAAGGAAAAGAAAGCTGATTCAATTTTTAAACATATCGAGAAGAATTATTTAGATGCTAAATCAATTGCAAATCAAGCCAGAAACAAACCCACAATATTAAGTGGCGCCTTGGAAAACGATGTTTGGTATTTGCCAAGTGGTACTAGTCCGGAAGCGCAGTTCTTAGAAGATGCCAACACCAATTATTTATGGAGCACCACCACAGGAAACGGAAGTTTAGCACTTAGCTTTGAAGCTGTATTAGAAAAAGCTCAAGATGCAGATTTATGGTTGAGCCCTTCCTTCTATAGTAGTTTAGAACAATTAGAGAATGCTAATTCCCTCTACACAAATTTTAAAGCTTTCAAAAATAAAAATGTTTATAGTTTTACTAACACTACAGGTAAAACAGGAGGTGTTACGTATTACGAAATGGGAACTACGAGGCCTGATCTCGTATTAAAAGATCTCATAAAAATTTGTCATCCGGAGTTGTTAGTCGATCATACGCTTTATTTCTTTAAACGCCTTAAATAATTGAATAATCCTAAAACATATCGTCTTCCGTTTCTGTTACTAATTTTATTGATGTTACTATGTTTTATAGTTAACATTAGTCTAGGATCAATCCATATACCAGTCCAGGAAATTTTCGGAAGCCTATTCGGTTCAATAGAAAATAATACATGGCAAATTATTATTACAGAATATAGATTACCGAAAGCTATTACTGCTATTTTGGTTGGTTCTGGATTAGGAATTTCGGGTTTATTAATGCAAACATTATTTAGAAATCCACTGGCAGGACCTTTTGTTTTAGGAATTAGTTCTGGAGCTAGCTTGGGCGTCGCGTTAGTTATATTAGGCGCAGGTTTATTTGGTGGACTGTTTACAACTTCTTTAATCTCTAAATGGAGCATTGTTATTGCAGCCAGTTTAGGTAGTTTTTTAGTGTTACTTGCAGTATTAGCTGTTTCAAACAAGGTAAGAGACACAATGGCTATTCTTATTATTGGTTTAATGTTTGGTAGTATTACAGCAGCGGTGGTAAGTGTACTCTCCTACTTTAGCTCTGCAGAGCAACTACAACAGTATATTTTCTGGGGTTTTGGAAGTTTAAGTAATTTATCCTGGCAGGAATTGTTAATTTTCTTCCCAGTTTATTTGTTAGGAATTATACTAAGTATTGTAACCATTAAAGGATTAAACAGTCTATTACTCGGTGATAATTACGCTAAAAGTTTAGGATTAAACCTAAAGCAAAGCAGATTCATTATAATATTGGCGACTAGTTTAATAGCAGGAACAATTACAGCTTTTGCCGGACCAATTGCCTTTATTGGTTTGGCGATTCCGCATTTAACACGTCAGGTATTTAAAACTTCTAATCATAAAGTTTTATTACCAGCAGTGTTTCTATTTGGAGCCATTGTAATGTTAATTTGCGATTGTATTGCACAGGTTCCTGGCAGCGATTATACTTTACCTATTAATGCAATAACAGCATTAGTTGGTGCACCTGTTGTGATTTGGCTATTGGTAAGACAACGAAAAATGATGTTTTAGATGAATGAACAAATGGCACATACCATCCTTAAAGCAGAACAACTTTCTATTGGTTACAAAACCAAAAAGGAAGAAACAATTATCGCCTCAAACATCAATTTTGAACTGGAAAAAGGTCAACTCATTGGATTGGTAGGTGCAAACGGCATTGGTAAATCTACGCTTCTACGAACATTAATAAAAGTTCAACCTGCGCTATCTGGTTCTATTACACTTAACGATAAAGTCTTAAAAACTACAACCAACTTAGAACTCGCAAAACGCCTTAGCATTGTTTTAACGGAGCATTTAACATCTAAAAATCTTTCAGTTATTGAACTTGTTGCATTAGGGAGGCACCCTTATACCAATTGGATTGGCTCGCTCACCGAAGCAGATACGACAATCATTAACGAATCTCTGCAATTGGTAAACATTTCAGAATTGAAGGATAAGAAATGCTATGAACTAAGTGATGGTCAGTTACAAAAAGTTATGATTGCACGTGCACTAGCTCAGGATACTGATCTAATTATTTTAGATGAACCAACGACACATCTCGATATGTATCATAAGGCATATATTTTAAAGTTGCTTCAAAAATTAACTCAAGAAACAGGCAAAACCATTCTCTTTTCGTCTCATGAAATAGATTTAGCAATACAACTATGCAATACGATGATTGTAATGAGAGACAATGAAGTTGTTTGTGACCAGCCCTGTAATTTGATTTCTAATGGTGTGTTTAATTCCCTTTTTCCCAAAGACCTAATAGTTTTTGATAATAAGACAGGAAGTTTTAGAGTAACAAAGTAGTATTCAATTTGCAGTTGTAATTTTCAAGTTCATTTTCAACTTCAGTTTCAACATTAAAAATTATCTTTGATAAATTTCACTTTGTAAATATGAACGATACGCTTATACTATTAATTATTATTATTGTTTCAGCTGGTATTGGAGCTTTTATCGGACTTAAATTTGCACAATTAAAAAGCAAAAGTGACCGAAGCACGCTGGAAGAACGTCAACTCCAACTCAACAAAAACATTGATGAACTAAAGCAAACAGTCGAAAAAATTGAGACTGAACGCGAAACTATTAGAAGAGAAAAAGACTTTTTAAATTCGGAATTATCGAGACGAAATACTGAATTCGAAAATCTACAGCAACAAAACTTAAAGCGCGACGAAGAGTTAGCCAAGCAACAAGAACAACTCAGAAAAGATTTTGAGTTAATGGCTTCTAAAATACTTGATGAAAAGTCAGAGAAATTCACACTTCAGAATAAAGAAAACATAAAAAACATCTTAAATCCACTTGAGGAAAAGATAAAAACCTTTGAGAAAAAGGTAGATGACTCTCAGAAGGAAAGCATAAGTATGCATTCGGCTCTTAAAGAGCAATTATTGGGTCTAAAAGACCTTAACCAACAAATGGCACTGGAAGCAACCAATTTAACAAGAGCATTAAAAGGAGATAGTAAAACACAAGGTAACTGGGGAGAATTGGTACTGGAGCGTGTTTTAGAAAAATCTGGATTAGAAAAAGACAGAGAATATTTTGTGCAACAGAATTTTCAGCGAGAAGATGGGTCTAGAGCGATGCCAGATGTAGTGCTACACTTACCCGATTCTAAAAAAATGATTATCGACTCTAAAGTTTCTTTAACGGCTTATGAGCAAATGGTAAATGCCGAAGATGATGATAGAGCTATGTTTTTAAAAGCCCATGTTAATTCAATAAAAAAACATGTTGATGATCTTTCTGCTAAGAATTATCAAGATTTATATGATATAGAGTCTCCGGATTTTGTATTAATGTTTATACCTATTGAGCCTGCTTTTGCAGTGGCAATCAATGAAGACAATAACCTCTACAACAAAGCCTTTGAGCAAAATATAGTTATCGTTACACCTTCTACCCTTTTAGCAACCTTGAGAACTATCGATACCATGTGGAATAATGAAAAACAACAACAAAACGCTATCGAAATCGCCAAGCAAGCTGGTGCCTTATACGATAAGTTTGATGGTCTTTATACCGATTTAATTGGTGTTGGTAAGAAAATGGATTCTGCAAAAAGTGATTATTCAGCAGCCATGAATAAATTGGTTGAAGGCAAAGGAAATCTTATTTCCAGAGTTGAAAAAATAAAGAAAATGGGTGCTAAAGCAAAAAAAGCATTACCTGAGAACATTATAAAGCGTGCGTCTGAGGACTTTGAATAAGAAGACTATAGATATTATATATAAATGGACGCTTAGACTTTATTATTTTAGGTCTTTAATCGCAGGAATTGCCCTAATATGTTTTAGTTTAACTTTACTTTTTACTGATTATGATGTCAGCGCAAATAAAGGATTCGACAATTTTATCATTCTTATAAGTGCTTTTCTTGGCATCATTTTTATAGTCATTGGATTATGTCAAAAAACTGAGACCGAATACAGTATTCGTAATAAGTGGCATGAAAAAGATTTTGAATAATTCTTTATATTCCATTTAAACGGCATAATTAACAATATTCTATAAATAAGGCATAAAATAGTTTATTCCATTAAAAAGGCATATATTTGATGTAATTATAAATATTATGACTAGTATAATTACAGGAGATATTATTAAATCCCGAAAAGCAATACACGAAGATTTATGGCTTAATCCATTAAAAACAGCCTTGTCTCAGGTTACCGATGATGCATCATTCTACGATATTTACAGAGGTGATAGTTTTCAGTTAGAATGTAAATCTACTGAAGACAGCTTTAAGACCGCAATCTATATTAAGGCCTCATTGAAATCTATTAAAGGTATCGATGTACGTATGTCTATTGGTATTGGCAGTAAGGATTACCAAGGTGATTCTGTAAGTGAATCTAATGGGGAAGCTTTCATATTCTCTGGTGAAACCTTCGAAACACTTAAGAAGAAAAAGCAAAATTTAAAACTAAAAACAAGAGACGAAGAACTCAATAAAGAAATTAATCTTTATTTTAGATTGGCGCTTATTGCTATGGACAATTGGACAACCAATTCTGCAGAAATTGTAAAGTTAAGTTTAGAGCATCCAAAAATGATTCAATCCGATATAGCCAAATTAATAGGTATAAGTCAAGACGCGGTAAGCAAACGGCAAAAACGTGCCTATTTAGATGAAATTTTGGAATTAGATGCCATGTACAGACATAAAATCACTGCCCTATGATATTACTGATTTTAAATCTTTTACTTGCTCATTTGATTGGCGATTTTTTTATACAACCAAAAAAATGGGTTAAGGATAAAGAGAAAAAGAAACTGAAGTCTGTTTGGCTATACATTCATGTCGCGATTCATATCGTTCTAATGGTAATACTGGTTTGGGATAGCTCTAAAATACTATTAATTTTAGGTATTGGTGCTTTACATCTCTTAATTGATGCTTTAAAGCTCTTACTACAGAAAAAAAAGACTAAGCGTTTTTATTTCTTTCTAGATCAGGTTTTACACATAATTACCATATTCGGCCTTGTTTATCTCTATTACAAATTGTGTTTAAATAGTGATCCTCTAATTTCTATAAATCTAAATTCCAAACTTTTATTACTACTAATTTGTATTGCTTTTTTGACTAAGCCTACATCTTTAATTATGAAAACCGTTTTTACCAAATGGAATATTTCTGAATTAACAGAAAATAACGAATCACTTAAAGATGCTGGTAATTACATAGGTATATTAGAACGTATATTAGTGTTTATATTTATTATTGTAGGACATTGGGAGGCTGTAGGTTTTTTAATTACAGCAAAATCGGTGTTTAGATTTGGTGATTTATCTTCAACTAAAGAACGAAAACTTACAGAGTATATATTAATAGGAACGCTTATTAGCTTTGGTATTGCCATAGTAATAAGTATACTTTATCTAAATATAAAAGTGTATGTTTAAATCTGTAGAAGAATCCAGGATTCAGATCTCGGAATTAATGTTACCATCACATGCTAATTTTGGTGGCAAAATTCACGGAGGGTATATATTAGGATTAATGGATCAAACGGCTTTTGCCTGTGCCTCAAAACACTCGGGTAGTTATTGTGTAACCGCTTCTGTAGATAAGGTAAATTTTTTGAATCCGATAGAAGTTGGCGAATTAGTAACCATGAAAGCTTCTGTAAACTATGTTGGAAAATCGTCCATGGTGGTAGGTATTAGAGTAGAATCTGAAAACATTAGAACCGGACAAAAAAAACATTGTAATTCATCTTACTTTACAATGGTTGCCATAAACGAAAAAGGCAAAACCGTTAAAGTTCCCGGACTAAGGTTAGGGTCAAAAATTGATGCTAAGCGCTTTATCAAGACCATCATAAGAAGGGAGAGTGAAGTTAAAAAAGAAGCCAATCAAAAAGAAGTTTACAAAAATGTAGACAATCATTTAAAGCTGCTAAATGACTATCGGGTTGAAATAGCTATAAAATAACAAAAGCCATTTCAATTTGTGAAATGGCTCGCAATTATAATTTTAATTACTGTTTTATAAATCGTTTCGTCTCTATTGCTTTTTCGTTTGAAACTCTTACCAGATATATTCCGCTATTCCATGAACTAACATTTACAGTAGAATTTAACTGATTTAATACACCTGTATAAACCCGCTTTCCTAAGACATCAAAAACTTCAATTTTTAATTCGTCTGTATAAGCCTGCAATTTAATATTTAGTCGGTCTCTACTTGGATTTGGTGAAATATCGAAATTTGAGTTTTTCTGTAAATCTGGCACACTTAAAGATCCCTCTGCTACAACCGTAATCGTGCCATACATATTACCAGGATGAGGTGTACACTCATAATCATTAACACCAATAGTATTAAAAGTTCGACTATAGGTAACTCCTGTTCCAGAACTAATAAGCCCACTATCCCAAGTTTCTGCACTTCCAGGCTTACTTGTAACTGTATGAGTTCCGGTAGAGTAAAAATCCCAAATAACAGTATCACCAACCTCAATGGTTCTATCTGCATTTGTGGAAGCAGTTTCTGGCGTAACATCAGAGTTTGATCCGAAGGACCAATCTATTGTTATCGTCTCAGTTTGAGCCGACATCCCGTATACTACAAAGAGACATAAAAGTAAAAGTAATTTTTTCATCATATTCTTTTTTTTTATGAAGATACAAAAAATATGCCGAATTACCGCTAGCTCACAAGTTTATAAAACCTTAATTTTCAATAAGTTGAAAACCCAAAAACCATCCTACTTACTCAAATACATTTTTCTTCTAGAATATAAATCATAAAACTCATCATCCTTTAAACTATCTATAAACAGAATGCTTTCGCCTGTACTTTTCATTTCTGGACCAAGCTTTTTATTGACGTTTGGAAACTTATTGAATGAAAAGACAGGTTGTTTAATAGCATAGCCATCTAACTGAGGGTTAAAATCAAAGTCTGTTACCTTCTTCTCTCCCAACATCACCTTTGTTGCATAATTTACATAAGGTTCTTTGTATGCTTTAGCTATAAATGGCACTGTACGAGAAGCTCTCGGGTTTGCTTCGATAATATAAACTGTATCGTCTTTGATAGCAAATTGAATATTAATTAACCCAACAGTATTTAATGCTCTAGCAATCGTATGTGTATGATCTATGATTTGCTGCATTACAAACTCCCCTAAATTAAATGGTGGTAAAGTAGCATTACTATCACCTGAGTGTATTCCGCATGGCTCAATATGCTCCATAATACCAATGATATACACATTACCATCTGCATCGCAAATAGCATCAGCTTCTGCTTCTATAGCACCATCGAGGTAGTGGTCTAATAACAATTTATTACCTGGAATTGATTTTAATAAATCAATTACATGCGCCTCTAATTCTTGTTTGTTAATTACAATTTTCATACCCTGACCACCTAGGACATAAGAAGGTCTAACTAATATTGGGAAGTCTAATACATCTGCAATCGCCAAGGCTTCATCAGCAGATTGTGCGACATCAAACTCAGGATAAGGAATATTATTTTCTTTTAATATGGTTGAAAATGTCCCTCTGTCTTCAGCTAAATCCAAAGATTTAAAGCTAGTACCCATTATTTTTACACCATAACGCTCTAATTTCTCTGCAAGTTTTAAAGCTGTTTGCCCACCTAATTGAACGATGACACCTTCTGGTTTTTCGTGTTGTATTATGTCGTAAATATGCTCCCAGAACACAGGTTCGAAATAAAGCTTGTCTGCAATGTCAAAATCGGTTGAAACGGTTTCGGGATTACAGTTAATCATAATCGTTTCATAGCCACATTCTGCTGCTGCTAAAACACCGTGAACACAACAATAATCAAACTCAATTCCTTGTCCGATCCGGTTAGGACCTGAACCTAAAACTATTATTTTTTTCTTATCTGAGACAACACTTTCATTAGCAACAGATACTACACCATCGGCAGTTTCGAACTCACTTTCAAAAGTCGAATAATAATATGGAGTTTGCGCTTTAAATTCTGCCGCACAGGTATCAACCAATTTATATACACGATTTATATTAAGTTCTCTTCGCTTATTATAAACTTCGCTTTCCAAACACTTTAGCATATGTGCAATTTGTCTGTCACCATAGCCTTTTTGCTTCGCTTCCAACAATAATTCTCTGTCTATACTGTCTATGGTAAAAGTTGAGATCTCTTTTTCGATATGATACAATTCTTCATACTGCTTCAAGAACCACATATCTATTTTAGTAATTTCATGAATACGACTTAATGGAATTCCCATTTGGATGGCATCATAAATTACAAATACACGATCCCAGCTTGCATGAGTTAATTTTTCAATGATCTGATCATAGTTTTTATAACCCTTCCCATCTGCTCCCAATCCATTACGCTTAATTTCAAGCGATTGTGTTGCCTTATGAAGCGCTTCCTGGAACGAACGGCCTATTGCCATAACTTCACCAACAGCTTTCATCTGTAAGCCTAATGTTCTGTCAGAACCTTCGAATTTATCAAAATTCCATCGTGGTATTTTTACAATAACGTAATCTAATGTAGGTTCAAATAATGCTGAAGTTGATTTAGTTATTTGGTTACTTAACTCATCTAAGGTATAACCTAAAGCTAATTTTGCCGCCACCTTAGCAATAGGGTAACCAGTAGCTTTACTTGCTAATGCTGAGGAACGTGAAACACGTGGATTAATTTCTATAGCAATAATATCTTCTTCCTCATCTGGGCTAACAGCAAACTGAACATTACATCCACCTGCAAAATCACCAATACTACGCATCATATGTATGGCCATGTCTCGCATTTTCTGAAAGGTCTTATCAGACAAGGTCATTGCCGGTGCTACGGTTATAGAATCCCCAGTATGGATTCCCATAGGGTCCATATTCTCAATCGTACATATAATTACAACATTGTCATTTTTATCGCGTAATAACTCAAGCTCGTATTCTTTCCAACCTAATAAGGCTTTATCGATCATAACCTCATGAATAGGGGAAATTTCCAAACCTCTGGTTAAAGCTTCATCAAATTCTTTTTCATCATAAACAATTGAGGCACCAGCTCCTCCTAATGTAAATGAGGCTCTAATACATAGTGGAAATCCAAATTCTTGCGCTATTTCCTTTCCTTTTAAGAAAGAGGTAGCTGTTTCTTGTGGTGCCATGCCAACACCTATTTTTGTCATTAAATCTCTAAACTTCTCTCTATCTTCTGTGATATTAATAGCATCAATGTCAACACCTATAATTTCAACATCAAAATCTTCCCAAATTCCTTTTTCATCTGCTTCGATACAAAGGTTTAGAGCAGTTTGCCCACCCATTGTTGGTAACACAGCATCTATTTGAGGATGTTCTTTTAAAATCTTAATAATAGATTTTGTAGTTAAAGGCAACAAATAAACGTGATCTGCCATTTTAGGGTCAGTCATAATTGTTGCAGGATTAGAATTGATAAGTATTGTTTCAATTCCATCCTCTCTCAGGGAACGTAATGCTTGAGATCCTGAATAATCAAATTCGCAGGCTTGTCCAATAATTATTGGTCCAGAACCGATAAGTAAAATAGATTTTAAATTTTTGTTCTTAGGCATGAGTAATTTGTGTTATAATGTGTAAAAATAGTTATCAATAGGCTATAAAAAAAGGCGTTACACCTAAGTAACGCCTTTAAAATATTAACAATTGTTAATCATTATTTTTTATGTCTTAATTCTGAAGATACAGACAATCTCTTTCTACCTTTAGCTCTTCTACGGGCTAAAACTTTTCTTCCGTTAACAGAAGCCATTCTCTCTCTGAAACCATGCTTGTTTCTTCTTTTTCTTTTTGACGGTTGAAACGTTCTTTTTGGCATTGTCTTATATTTTTAAATCTTATATACT
Source organism: Winogradskyella sp. (assembly GCA_013002225.1). Taxonomy (GTDB): domain Bacteria; phylum Bacteroidota; class Bacteroidia; order Flavobacteriales; family Flavobacteriaceae; genus Winogradskyella. The sequence goes on along the minus strand of JABDKL010000173.1, from coordinate 33,486 downwards.
TTTATTATGTTTGAAAGCTATCTCAAAACTGCGTGCAAATATACAACAAGTTTTTACTTTTACAAGTGGCAAAAAGAAAAAAATTTTAATTGTTTTTATTACCTTTGCGCACTGCAAAAATAAACAGAAATATGTTCAATAAAAATATAAAATTAGTCATCGCTGCATTAATTATAGCTTATGCTATTTATCAATTTACTGAAGGGTACATTGGAAATGGCATTATGTTTTTACTGCTTTCTACCATTTTTATTTTTTTATATTTTAAAAATGAGCTGATTTTACTGGCATTTTTACGACTAAGAAAACAAGATTTTGCCGGAGCCAAGAAATGGTTAGATAAAATAAAAAATCCGGAAGGCGCTTTAGTTAAAAAACAGCAAGGTTATCTAAACTACCTAAATGGTGTAATGGTTTCTCAAACAAATATGAATGAGGCTGAAAAATTTTTTAAGAAAGCGGTACAACTTGGATTGTCAATGGATCATGATTTAGCTATGGCTAAGTTAAATTTAGCAGGTATTGCTTTTTCTAAGCGTCGCAAACAGGAAGCCAATAAGCTGTTATCAGAAGCAGAAAAATTAGATAAGAGAAATATGCTTGCAGAACAGATAAAGATGATGAAACAGCAAATGAAAAAGGCGTCGATACCAAAACAACATTACGGGCAGCCAACATCTGCAAGACAAAATCGAAGAAGCAGACGCTAATTTTACAACAATGGCGCTGCTAACCTTGCAACAGCTTCTATAAATTTTGTGCTTTTAGGACGATTCTTCCAACTTTCATAATCAAGTTTTTTCGTGTCCTTTAGATCATCGTTAAACATCTCTGTAAGCTGGTCACAAAACTCTGTGTTGTAAATTAATGCATTGACCTCAAAATTAATGTTAAAACTACGGTAATCCATATTTGCAGTTCCAACAGTGCCAAAAACATTATCAACAACCATAGTTTTGGCATGTATAAATCCCTTGGTGTACTGATAGACCTCAACGTTTGCCTCCATTAATTGCTCTAAGTAGGAGTTAGTAGCATATTGCGCAACCCATGAGTCAGATTTTTTAGGCACAATTATTTTTACATCTAAATTACTTCGCGAAGCCACTTGCAATGCGGTAATGATTTCGTCATTTGGAATAAAATATGGTGTTGTGATATAAATAGTTTTCTCTGCATTAGTTATGGCAACAAAAATAGCTTCCATTATATTAGACCAATCTGTATCTGGTCCACTTGCTGCAATTTGTAAGGGTACATTTTCCTTACAGTTATGCTCTGGAAAATACGATTTAGAAATTTTCAGTTCGTCATCACTTGCAAAATCCCATGTAGTTAAAAAAAGAATTTGTAACGGTTTTACAGCCTCACCTGTTATTCTTATATGGGTATCTCGCCAATATCTGTCATTATTCGCATTTACATAATTATCTGAAATATTTATACCACCTACATAACCAATTTTACCGTCTATAACAATTATTTTTCTATGGTCTCTATAATTCATTTGACCTGTAAACTTTGAAAATAATACAGGCATAAACGCATGCATTTCAATACCACAGTTCTTAAGTTTTTTCTTCATCTTTGATGAAATAGAACTTCCTACATCATCTATGACAATTCTAACCTCTAAGCCTTCTTCGGCTTTTTGACATAAAAGATTTAATAATTCTGTTCCAATTTTATCGTCTTTAATAATAAAATATTCTAAATGAATATGATGTTTAGCCGTCGATATGTCGTCAAAAACCATCTCAAATTTATTATCGCCATTCTTAATAAGTTTTATTTCATTATTAACAGTTAACTTCGATTTTTCACTATTGTATAATAATGGGATTAATTTAGATTTTTCATCCAGAATGTCATCAACCTTGTTTATGGTCTTTGTGTCTAATTCGAGCTCACTCTGAATCTTTTTAACAACGGATTGATTCAGAACATTTTTGCGTGAGAAAATTTTAGATTTTCGGTATTCTTGCCCAAATAAATAGTAAAAAATTAGCCCAATAAAAGGTAATACCAATAGGCCAATAATATAACTCAACGTTTTAGTTGGGTTAAGCCTTTTTAATAAAATAGTGATTACAGCTGAAAGGGCTAAAATATAATTTAGCCCAATTAAAATCTGCCAGATATGGTTTTTAATAAATTCCAATAACAATTAAGGATTAGTTTTATAATGTCCTTCTTGAGGAATTTCTATAGTATATAATTTTCTTGATTTATTATTTAAATGCGGCTCTCTTAACCATGGATTGTGAAGCTTTAAAAGCTTATAATTAATTCCAAATTTTTTGGCGAATTGAGAGAAATCTGATACTGCGGTATCGACCTCTACTGTGTAAGTCGGTACGGCTTTGTATAAGTCACTTTTATTAAAATTGAAACCGTATTTTTCAGGATGACCTAAAATTTCTTTAAGTGCTACAATCCTAAACATATATCTACCGGTTTCTTCACCTAGTAGCAGATCATAATAATTAGTTACATCTTGTTCCTTAAGACGCCTTGAAATGCCTGCATTACCCGCGTTGTAGGCTGCTGCGGCTAGGGTCCAGGTGCCTAAATTATTTTTAGCATCTTTTAAATACTTACAAGCTACCTCTGTGGCCAAAATTAAATTATAGCGCTCATCTACATTATCATTAATTTCTAATCCATTTTCTCGACCTGTAGCTTTCATAATCTGCCAAAATCCACGTGCACCTGCAGGAGAAACAGCATTTGTAAGGCCACTTTCAATTACTGCCAGGTATTTAAAATCATCTGGCACACCATTCTTTCTTAAAATTGGCTCAATGATTGGGAAATATTTCTGTGCACGTTTAAACATTAGCAACCCATTAGACTGCCAATAAGTGTTTACCAATAATTCCCGATCCATACGTTCGTAAATGTCTGGATTTTGAATTGGAACCATTTCACCAGCAAAATTTAAACCTTCTGGCATTTCTAATGCGTAAACATTGTAATCATTTACATATGGCTTTTCTTTACCAATTGAATTATCTGATGGTGCTTTTTGCATCGAAAAGATAAAAACCCCAGAAATGCAGACCACTCCTAAGGTTATGACTATGTTTTTTATAATTTTCATCACTGTTGTTTTTTTATAAATGTAAGTAATTATTAGTGGCTTTCAAATTCAGGACTCTATAAGTTTTGGTAAATTTTCGTTAAACCACTTGTACTTATTTATGACCATTATATGAGTGCCGCCATTAATAATAATACATTTTCCTCCACATGAATGGGGGAATACGATATCCTTGTCACCATGAATATATATAGCATCTGGATGCGGTTTTTCTTGCTCCCAGCAAACCACCTGTTCTATTGCCCAGTCTAAATACCTTTTATCGTCAACAGAAAGGTATTTTTTATAGAGATCTACCCGCTTTTTTATTGTTTCTCCAAAAGCGTATTTTGCTAATAAATCAATATTTCCTATTAGTTGTGTGGGAAGTATTTTATAAGCTTTTGTAACCTTTAACAACTTTAATCTTTTAGGCAACTCATGATGTGATTTTACACTGGAAACTACAAATAATTTTTTCAGTGTTAAATATTTACTCATCTCCTGTACTAACATGCCACCAAAAGAAACACCCAGCAACACTACGTTTTCATACTCAATGAACTCACACATGCGTTGAGCATAGCTACTAAAAGTTTCTTTTTGGTTAGGTATTTGCCATTCTAACCAATGAATTTTATAATTCTCTTCAGGCAACTTAATGTATTCAAATATGGTCGGGTTTGCAGCCATCCCTGGCATTAAATAAACGTGTGTAATTTCTGGACTCATTGATATTTTATACCTTTAATTAGCGCTTTGTAAATATTTATAATTTAACGTTTTAACAACCATATCCTAAAACATAAGCTGATTTTTTGTACCTTTGCACAGCAAAACTATATAAAATATAGTATCTACACTCCAACCGCTAATTTTAAATTATAAAAATATGACAGAAACTGCTGAATTGATTGACAACGATTTTCTTCGTCAATTTGAATTAAAGGTTGATAATGACATGGCTGTTATTGAGTATTCTTTACAAGAGCGTAAGATTTTTTTAACAAAGATGATTATTCCTGATTCTATTAGAACTAAAGAATTTGAAAAGGAATTTTTGGCATTAGTATTCGATAACATCAAGGAACGTAATATAAGTGTTGTGCCAACAAGCCCTGAAATTGCAAAGTTTGTAAGAAGTAACAGAAAATATAAACGGATGCTTCCTGTAGGTATTCGAATTTAATTTAAATACTAATTAATAAAAAAACCGAAACATGTAGTTTCGGTTTTTTTATGTTTTATAACCTAATGCAATCTAAATTGCCAATACTGGCAAAAACTCAAATCTTACCACACCATCTTCACCGATATAACTTAACTGAACCTTGTGCGTTGTATTCACTAATTCTGGATTCCATGGTGTTTTTACTTTTACATAATTTTCTGTAAACCCATATATATATCCTTCTTTATTTTCACTCTCGAATAATACAGTATGTACAGTATTAATTTGCGATTCATAAAAAGCACGCCTTTTCTTTGCAGAAAGTCCACGTAACATCTTACTTCTTTTGGCCCTAACGTTTTTAGGTACTTCGCCATCCATAACAGCAGCTTCAGTGTTATCACGTTCAGAATACGTAAAAACATGAAGATACGATATCTCTAAGTCATTCAAGAAATTGTATGTCTCCAAAAAATGCTGCTCTGTTTCTCCAGGAAAGCCAACGATTACATCCACGCCAATGCATGCATTTGGCATAACCTCTCTAATTTTGTTTACTCTGTCCACATACAACTCGCGCATGTAGCGACGTTTCATTTTTTTTAAAATGGCATTGCTACCGCTCTGTAAAGGAATATGAAAATGTGGAACAAAAGCTCTTGAATTTGCAACTAACTCTATAGTATCATTTTTTAATAGATTGGGTTCTATAGAAGAAATACGCAAGCGCTCTATGCCCTTTACTTGATCTAATTCTGTCACAAGTTCCAAAAACGTGTGCTGATGTTTTTTGTTACCAAATTCCCCCTTACCATAGTCACCAATATTAACTCCGGTTAAAACTATTTCCTTAATACCCTTTCCAGAAATTTCCTCAGCGTTTTTTAGAACATTCTCCATGGTATCACTGCGCGATATCCCTCTTGCTAATGGTATTGTGCAATAAGTACATTTGTAATCACACCCATCCTGAACCTTTAAAAAGGCTCTAGTTCTATCGCCAATAGAATAACTGCCTACATAGAAATCTGCATCTTCAATTTCACAGCTATGCACTTCCCCAAAGTCATTTTTAGATAAGTCATTTAGGTAATCTGTAATCTTAAATTTTTCTGTAGCTCCAAGAACCAAATCTACCCCATTAACATCTGCCAATTCTTCTGGTTTTAGTTGTGCGTAACATCCAATTGCCGCAACAAAAGCTTCAGGATTCACTCTTTGTGCTTGTTTAACAATATTTTTAAAGCGCTTATCTGCATTCTCAGTTACCGAACAAGTATTTATAACATAGATGTCTGCCTTTTCCTTAAAGTCTACACGATCAAATCCTTCATCTTTAAAGCTTCTTGCAATGGTCGAAGTCTCAGAAAAGTTTAGTTTACAACCTAAGGTATAAAATGCTACTTTTTTCAATTCTAATTATTTATAATCTCGAACTTGCTTCAAGATCTATTTAAATTTACCTTTATCACTCAAATTTAGAAAAACAAAAGCACCTAAATTTTTTGTGGCTGCAAATTTACAACTTATTAGTTATATGCTAAAACACGCTAGATTTTCCCTTTTTTACCTGATAATTAGCATTATTACATCCTCTTGTACTTCAGAAAAAAATTCTACTAAAGATCATTTAGTTTTCAAATACAACGAACATAAAAATATTGGATCCTTAGACCCTGCATTTTCTAAGGATCTTGCAGATATATGGGCCACACATCAGTTGTTCAACGGCCTGGTTCAAATGGATGATGAACTAAAAGTTAAACCTTGTATTGCTTCCAATTGGACTGTAACTGATAGTGCGACTACGTATACATTTAACTTGAGAAACGATGTTTATTTTCATAAACACAGATTGTTTGGTATTGACTCCACACGGATGGTAACTGCTTCTGATTTTGAATATAGTTTTAAAAGACTTACGGACAAAAAACTGGCTTCGCCTGGAAGTTGGGTGCTTCAAAAAGTAAAAGAGTTCTCAGCAATTAATGAGTCTACATTTCAAATTAAACTTAAGCAACCCTTTCCTGCTTTTTTAGGCTTATTAACGATGAAATACTGTTCTGTAGTTCCTAAAGAAATTGTAGATCACTATGGAACCGATTTTAGATCTAATCCGATTGGCACTGGCCCTTTTAAGTTTAAGCGTTGGGAGGAAAATTTAAAGTTAGTATTTAGAAAAAACGAAATTTACTTTGAAGCTGATGAAAAAGGCAAGAACTTACCTTATCTGGAGGCAGTAGCTATTACGTTTTTGCCTGATAAACAAAGTGAGTTTTTACAGTTTGTGCAGGGAAATATTGATTTTGTATCCGGATTAGATGCGTCGTACAAAGATGAAATTTTAACTGCTGAGGGAAAACTCCGTTCACGTTATTCTAATGATGTAAAGATGATTCGTGGTCCCTACTTAAACACGGAATACTTAGCATTTTTTATGGATCCTAAATTGAGTGTACTAAAATCGATTAAAATTAGGCGTGCTATAAATATGGGATTTGATAGAAATAAAATGATGACCTATTTAAGAAACGGTGTTGGGATTCCGGCCTATGGTGGATTTATTCCAAAGGGGTTACCAGGTTATAATAATTCTGTAGGCTATAAATACAATCCGGAATTAGCGAAGCAATTAGTTGCTGAATTTAAAACTGAAACAGGAATAGTAAACCCAGAAATAACGTTAACCACAACAAGTAATTATTTAAGTTTTTGTGAATTTATTCAACGAGAAATTGAGAAAATAGGAATTCGAGTTAATGTCGATGTAATACCAGCTTCGAGTTTAAAGGACGCCAAGGCTAATGGTCAATTAAATTTTTTTAGAGCCAGTTGGGTTGCTGATTACCCTGATGCCGAAAATTATTTATCCTTATACTATAGTAAAAATTTTGCTCCTGGTGGTCCAAACTATACGCATTTTTCAAGCCCTGTTTTCGATGCGTTATATGAGTCTGCTTATCTACAAACCAACACCGATAAAAGAGAGTATCTTTATACAAAGATGGATTCTTTAGTAATGGCAACAGCACCAATTGTTCCTTTATTCTATGACGAAGTTGTAAGATTTACGAGAAAAAACGTAAATGGACTAGGTATTAATCCGACTAACCTTTTAGAATTAAAAGCAGTTAGTAAAACCCCCTAAAATTTTGTAAAATAGTATAAGTCGTCGCCGCCTTCGCCCTTAAATCGTCTAGAAGATATATATCCGGAAGTTAAATCTTTATTTAAAAAAAACGAAAAGTCATCACCCCTACTATTAATAGGTTCATTTAAGGAGACTGGCTCTTGGTTACTATTTGTAGAATTCAAATCATAACTATAAATATCTAAACCACCCTTGCCTCCACGTCTGTCGGAGGTAAAATATAATTTATTATCTGCACTTACAAATGGAAAAATCTCTGTGCGCGAAGAGTTTATCTTTTCACCCAAACTCATAACGTCTCCGTAAGAATTATGACCAGAAACAGCAACTTTATATAAATCTGATTTTCCTTTAGTTCCCTTTATATCTGCAATAAAATAAAGTGTATTATCATCCGGACTTAAAGCAGGATGAGCGTAATTATAATCTGGATCACAAAATGATAAGGTCTCAAAATTCGTCCAGCCTTTACCTTCTACAAATTCAGCTCGTTTTATTTGTAGATTATAAGTTTGCATTCCTTTTAATTTATTTGTGCCCTTAGCTTCATGGTTTGTGGTAAAGTACATATATCTTCCATCCTTAGAAAATGTTGCTGCAGACATATTAAAACGTCCTAATTCTGTTTTTTCCACAGGTTTCGGATTAATAATTTCACCACTATTTGATAATGGCGCCTCATACATGGTATATACAAATCCGTCATATTTATCTCTAAGCGCACGTCCTCTTTTTGAGGTAAGGTTATGACTAAAATAAATCTTATCACCAACAACACGCGCAGCAAAATGATCTAATTTAGTGTTTATTTTAAGTTTGTTAATCTCTACTGCTTCATTTTGAGTAAAACCGTAGGTTAGAGATAACATAATAATTACAAAAGTAAATTTGGTCTTTAACATTTTTTATTCTCTTCTATATTGTTTTGTTTCTTCAAAAACGTATTCTAAAATTGCCTTATCCTTATCTGTAAATTCTTCATTTCTTCTGGCCATAACCACCTCAGCAACCTCAAACGCTTTATTGGTTTTGTAGGTAACAAATCCTTTGCTTCCGCCCCAAGAAAAACTTGGTACAAAATTACGAGGAAATCCACTTCCAAAGATATTGGCACTTACACCAACAACTGTACCAGTATTAAACATCGTATTAATTCCGCATTTACTATGATCTCCCATCATAAGTCCGCAAAATTGTAATCCCGTCTTTGCAAATCCTTCTGTCTTATAATCCCACAATCTTACTTCGGCGTAATTATTTTTTAAATTACTATTATTAGAATCTGCACCAATATTGCACCATTCTCCCAGAACAGAATTTCCTAAAAATCCGTCATGGCCCTTATTAGAATAACCAAATAAAACCGAATTGTTCACTTCTCCTCCAACCTTACTATACGGTCCAACTGTTGTAGGTCCGTATATCTTTGTGCCTAGCTTTAGAGCCGCATTATTACAAAGCGCAAACGGGCCTCTAACTACTGAGCCCTCCATGACTTCAGCATTTCTACCTATATAAATTGGTCCAGAACTTGCGTTTAAGGTTACATAATTCAACTCAGCGCCTTTCTCAATAAAAATAAGTTCAGGATTAATTGTATTTACAGTATTGGGTATAGGCTGGGATTCACGATCTTTAGTAATGAGATGAAAATCTTCTATAATAGCCGCACCATTTTTTGAAAAAATATCCCAAGTATGTTCTATTTTTAAAATATCGTCTTCAAATTCTATGGCTTCAAAAGAGGAAAAATCATTAAACTCCTCGCCTTCTTTAACAAAAAAAGCAATAACATCTTCATCTTTAAATAATGCCTGATGATACTTAAGGTTTTTAATCTGCTTGATGACCTTTATGTTAGGAAGAAATGAGGCATTTATCATTATATTCTCTTCCATTTCCACCATGGGAAACTTGTCTGCCAAATAATCTTCTGTAACTGTGGTAGTGGTATATTCTAAATAAGATTCCCATTTTCGACGAATCGTTAATATACCAACTCGAATATCTGCAACAGGCCTTGTAAAGGTAAAAGGTAAAAGATTATTGCGGTATGGTCCATCGAAAAGAATGTAGTTCATAAAAGGTAGAATTAGATTTACAACGTATTAAAAATAGGATATATTATGTGCTGTGATTTCAAAAGTAATTTAATTATAGACAACAAAAAAGCCCATCTGAAACAGAAAGGCTTTTAAAAATATTGAGTTGCTAAAGCTTATTTCTTAAACTTCGCATATTTGTTTTTAAACTTATCAATACGACCAGCTGTATCTACTAATTTAGATTTACCAGTGTAATATGGGTGTGAAGTTCTAGAAATTTCCAATTTAACTAATGGATATTCAACACCTTCAACCTCTATAGTTTCGTTTGTATCTGCAGTAGATTTAGTTAAAAAGACATCATCATTAGACATATCTTTAAACGCTACTACTCTATAATTTTCTGGATGTATTCCTGCTTTCATCACTAAATGCTTTAAATAAATTCGATTTTTTCGAGGTGCAAATTTAAGTAATTTTTATAAATCTACAATCTTTTTCAAGATTTTTATTTTATTAAAATTGTAACATTTAGCTAACTTTATGCACTAACTAATCAGTTAACCAATTAAATCAACTAAATTATGGAAAAATCATTAAAATCTCTATCTACAACTTATGGTCTCTATTTGGCTTTAATTCTAACTTCATTTACTATTATAGGTTATGCATTATATCTAGATCTATTTACTAAATGGTGGTTTGGAATAGGTCAATTATTATTAGTTATAATTTTTGGAATTGTAGCTTCAATGAAAGCCCGCAAACTTTCTGGTGGATTTATAAGTTTCAAAAATGCATTTACGGCTTTTTTCATTACAGTAGCTATAGGTATTATTATACCTGGTTTAGTTGGTATGATTATATTTAATTTTGTCGATACAGAATCTGCAGGAATCTTACAGGAAAAAATCGTAGAAAATCAATTAGCTATGATGCAAAATTTTGGTGCGCCACAAGAAGCTATTGATAATACCAGGACGCAATTAGAAGCAGAAGACAATTTTTTCTCAATAGCTAATACTTTAAAATCAATTGCATACCAGCTTGTTGGATTTAGTATCGTCGGTTTAATTGTTGCTTTGGTAGTTAAAAAGAGCGACCCTAACGCTGCTTAAAAAAAATCTCTATTTTTGAAGTCTAGTATTTTAGACATCACATTTATGAATATATCAGTAGTTATACCACTACTTAATGAAGAAGATTCTTTAAAAGAATTACACGATTGGATTGTATCAGTGATGCAGTCCAATTCGTTTTCTTATGAAATTTTATTTATTGATGATGGCAGTACAGATAACTCGTGGCAGGTAATTTCTGAACTTACACAAACCAACACAAGTGTAAAAGGCATTCGGTTTTTGAAAAATTTTGGTAAATCTCAGGCTCTACATGCTGGGTTTGCTCAGGCTACTGGCGACGTTGTCATTACTATGGATGCGGATTTACAAGACAGTCCGGAAGAAATTCCAGAACTTTTTCAAATGATAACAAACCAAAATCTAGATTTAGTGTCTGGTTGGAAAAAAAAGCGCTATGATTCAGTGATTTCAAAAAATCTACCTTCTAAATTATTTAATTGGGCAGCGAGACGCACCTCTGGTGTGAACCTTCACGATTTTAATTGCGGTTTAAAGGCTTATAATAATACGGTTGTTAAACATATTGATGTATATGGCGAAATGCATCGCTACATACCTGTATTGGCTAAAAATGCAGGTTTCACTAATATTGGAGAAAAGGTTGTGAAACATCAGGCCCGTAAATATGGAACTACCAAATTTGGGATGAATAGATTTATTCATGGATTTTTAGACTTATTAACGATCTGGTTTATTTCTCGATTTGGCAAACGACCTATGCACCTATTCGGAGCACTGGGAGTAATTATGTTTTTAATTGGACTCGCGTTCGCGTTTTACTTAGGTATTGATAAGTTATTTCTAAATCCAACTGGCCGCCTTATAACCGAAAGGCCACAGTTTTTTATTGCCCTATCTACAATGATAATTGGTTCACAGTTTTTTATTGCCGGTTTTATTGGAGAGTTGGTGCTTCGTTCTAATAAACCTCAGCCACGTTATTTTATAAAGGAAGCTATTAATTTGGCTATTTAACGAAGATTATAACCTTAACATTAAACCTCAAAATATCTAATTGTTTATTTTTGTTATCTAATCTATTAATCAATGATTTATATTAAACCAGAAATTTTAAAAAGGGTTAACTCATGGCAAACTCCAGCGTTTGACGAGGAAACTCAAAAAAAAATAAAAGATACCATCGCCTCTGACCCAAAAGGTTTAGAAGAAAGTTTTTATAAAGACTTAGAGTTTGGTACTGGTGGTATGCGAGGTATAATGGGTTTAGGTACCAATAGAATCAATAAATATACTTTAGGTAAAAATACGCAAGGCCTCAGTAATTATTTAATTCAGGCGTTCCCTGATGAAACACCAAAGGTAGCAATAGCGTACGATTGTAGGCACAATAGTAAGACGTTTGGTAAGATTGTAGCCGATGTATTTTCTGCAAATGGGATTAAAGTGTATTTATTTGAAGATTTAAGACCTACGCCAGAATTGTCTTTTGCGCTTAAACACTTAAACTGTCATTGCGGTATCGTGTTAACAGCTTCTCACAATCCACCGGAATATAATGGTTATAAAGTTTATTGGCAGGATGGTGGCCAATTGGTACCACCTCAGGAAGGTGAAATAATTGCAGAGATTAATAGTTTAGAGTATTCTGAAATTAAATTTGATGCTAACCCACAATTAATAGAATATATTGGTAAAGAGATTGATAATGTATTTATTGAGGCCTCCATTGAAAATGGAAGTTTTAATACCTCTACTGCAGCTAAGCAAAATTTAAACGTTGTTTTCACCTCTCTTCATGGAACATCCATTATGTCCATACCCGAAACACTAAAAAGAGCAGGATATTCTAATGTTCATATTGTAGAAGAGCAACGCGAGCCAGATGGTAACTTTCCAACAGTAAAATCACCCAACCCGGAGGAACCAGAAGCCTTAAAAATGGCAATGGAACTTGCAGAAAAAGTTAATGGTGATATCGTCATTGGTACTGATCCTGATTGTGATCGTTTAGGTATTGTAGTTAGAAATTTAGAAAACGAATTAGTGATTTTAAATGGAAACCAAACCATGCTATTAATGACTGATTTTTTACTGCAACAATGGAAAAATTCAGATAAAATTAATGGCAACCAATTTATTGCAAGCACTATTGTATCCACGCCAATGATGGCTGTTTTAGCAGATGCTTATGACGTAGACTATAAAATTGGTTTAACAGGATTTAAATGGATTGCCAAGATGATAAAAGACTTTCCTAATCAGGATTTTATTGGTGGCGGAGAAGAAAGTTTTGGCTATATGGTTGGTGATTTCGTTAGAGATAAGGATGCTGTTACATCCACACTTTTAGCCTGTGAAATTGCAGCACAAGCCAAGGCAGAAGGAAAAAGCCTTTACAAAAAGTTAATCGATTTGTATGTGGAGCATGGCTTATATAAGGAACGTCTAATTTCATTAACTAAAAAAGGCATTGAAGGTGCTCAAGAAATAAAGCAAATGATGGTTGATGCGCGCAACAATCCATTACATGAGATTAATAATTCTAAGGTAATTAGAGTTGAAGATTATTTAACTTCAACAGCTAGTGATATAAAAACGTCTACAAATGAGGCTCTGGATATTCCAAAATCTAATGTTTTAATTTATTATACCGAAGATGGAAGCAAAATAGCCTTAAGACCTAGTGGTACTGAACCAAAAATAAAGTTCTATATCAGCGTTAACACCGCATTAAATAATGCATCTGATTTTAAAGAAACCGAGCAATTGTTGGAAAACAGAATTGATGCCATATTAAAGGACATGAAGTTATAAATGAATTATTTTAAACAAATTCTTGGTTTTGCCAAACCTTACAAAGGCTACGCAATCTTAAACATAATCTGTAACATCTTTTATGCATTATTCGGTACTTTGTCTATGGTATCATTATTCCCAATGCTAAACGTGTTATTTGGAAAAACCGAACCGTTACTAATAAAACCTGAATGGTCTGGACTGAGCAATATTAAAGATTATGGAGAAAACTATCTCAATTATTTCGTAACTCAAAAATCCATAGAGGGTCATGATGATGTTTTAATATTCATGGTTGGTCTTGTTATAACCATGTTCCTTCTAAAAAATATCTTTGCCTATCTGGCCATGTATTTCATAACTTTTTTACGAAATGGCGTATTAAGGGATATTAGAAATAAGCTTTATGAAAAAATAATGATTCTCCCTATTTCCTATTATTCAGAAAAGCGAAAAGGTGATACAATTGCACGTATTTCTAGTGATGTTCAGGAAATTCAAACCTCATTTTTATCAATTTTAGAATTAATTGTACGCGAACCGCTAATGATCATTTTTACAATAATCATGATGGTTTTAATAAGTATTAAGCTTACAATTTTTGTTTTTATTTTCATTCCTGTCAGTGGATTTATAATTTCATTAATAGGTAAATCTTTAAAGCGAAAATCAGGATATGTCCAAAAGGAACAAGGTCAATTTTTATCAATAGTAGAAGAGACATTGGGTGGCCTAAAAGTGATTAAAGGATTTAATGCGGAGCCTTCATTTAATAATCGTTTTCAGGATTCTACCAATCGATTCTTTAATTTTTCAAATAAATTATTACACAGACAAAACTTAGCATCTCCAACCTCTGAGTTTTTAGGCATTACCGTAATAGCAATACTTCTATGGTATGGAGGTAGTATGGTACTTAGAGATAATGCTCTCGACCCAGGTCTATTTATCGTTTATATGGGTCTGGCTTACAATATACTAACACCAGCTAAAGCGATTAGTAAAGCTAGCTATAGTGTTAAAAAAGGGAATGCCGCAGCAGAGCGTGTTTTAGAAATCTTAAATACAGTTTCACCTCTCGAAGATGTGCCAAATGCTGAAACTAAAAATGAATTTTCAAACGAAATTAAACTAGATGATATCTCCTTTAAATATGAAGATCATTATGTCTTAAAAAATTTCACTTTAACAGTTCCGAAGGGTAAGAGTGTTGCATTAGTAGGTCAGTCTGGTAGTGGCAAAAGTACAATTGCTAATTTAGTAACACGCTTTTATGACGTTAATGAAGGTAACATTAAAATCGATGGAAAAAATATTAGATCACTTACAAAAGTATCATTACGTAGTTTAATGGGCCTGGTAACACAAGATTCAATATTATTTAATGATACGGTTAAAAACAACATTCTCTTAGGTAAAAAAGAGGCCACTGACGCTGAAATTATTGAGGCTTTAAAAATTGCAAATGCCTGGGAATTTGTTAAAGATTTACCGAACGGTATCCATACCAACATTGGAGACTCAGGTGGTAAACTATCTGGTGGTCAGAAACAGCGATTAAGTATCGCAAGAGCTGTTTTAAAGAACCCTCCTATAATGATATTAGACGAAGCCACTTCTGCACTAGATACCGAAAGTGAGCGATTAGTACAGGATGCCTTAGAAAAAATGATGAAGAATAGAACATCTATAGTAATTGCCCATAGACTATCTACTATACAAAATGCAGATGTAATTGTTGTAATGCAACGTGGAGAAGTTGCAGAACAAGGAACTCATGCAGAATTAATAGCAAAAAATGGAGTGTATAAAAAGTTAGTAGAAATGCAGAGTTTCGAATAATACTAAATTCTTTTTAAATCAAAAAGGATGCACTGTTACATGCATCCTTTTTTTTGTTATCAGATTTGGGGAAACTGATAACGGTTAATAGGTTAAGCACGTCAAACATATAATAAATAAATCTATAAAACAAGAAAAAAATGTTTTTTATCGAATTATTTTGCTTTTTATCGATGTTTTTAATTGTAATATGCTGATAATCAATTATGACAATATTATAGTATTTAATAAATGGCTTTAATTAAACTTTTAGTAATTTAACGAGTCTTAATAGCAAAGAAACTTACTTGATTAACGAATCAGATTTTATATTACGCCTTCAGGATCCCAAATCTAAGGACACCGCTTTTAGAGAATTATTACAACTCTATAAGGAACGGTTGTATTGGCATATTCGAAAAATTGTAAAGAGCCACGATGATGCAGATGATGTTTTACAAAATACATTTATTAAGGTGCATAGAAGTATAGATAAGTTTAAAGGGGATAGTAAATTATTTTCATGGATGTATAGAATTGCCACCAATGAATCCATAACTCATTTAAATAAAGTTGCCAAACGATTGCAAATAACTAATGAGGAGTATCAAAATCAGGCTATTAATAATCTTGCTGCAGATGTATATTTTGAAGGTGATGCTATACAAATAAAATTACAACAAGCCATTTCAAGGTTACCAGAAAAGCAACAACTGGTATTTAATATGAAATATTTTGACGATTTAAAATATAAGGAAATTTCAGATATCTTAGACACTAGTGAAGGTGCACTAAAAGCCTCCTATCACATAGCTGTCAAAAAGATAGAAACCTTTTTAAGGTCTGATTAAACCTTTTGTAGATTTTATAGTCCTAGATAGGATCAATAGGATATTTTCCAAATATTTGGATTATAAATATGAAAAAAAATAAGATACATAATATAAGTGCTACTGGATTTAAAGTACCAGATAACTATTTTGAGTCTTTTGATGCTAAACTTAATGAGCGCATCAAAGATCAAGATCTTATTGAAGGTATAAAAACACCAGGTTTTACCATTCCAAATAATTATTTTGAAGGTGTAGACAACCAGGTGTTTAAAAAATTACAGGAAGAAGAAAAGCCAGTCATACAATTATTTAACAGAAGATCGTATTTAGTTGTTGCTAGCCTTGCTGCATCAATAATTTTTTTATTTTCTATTTTTATTAATGGCGAATCTAATGATGAATCATTATCTATTGATATGGTAGAAGCTTACTTAGAAAATAGAGATTTAAGCAGCTATGAACTTGCACAATTATTATCCGACGCAGATTTACTGGAGGAAAATTTCACAATTGCAACTCCTCAATATGACCAAGAAAATTTAGAAGATTATCTACTGGAAAATGTAGATTTAGAACATTTTATAGACTAAATGAATATGAAAAAATTAATCCCAATCCTCATAATATTTATCAGTTTTAATGCTTTTTCACAAGGTAGAGAACAAATGAAGGATCGTATAAAAGCTCAAAAGGTCGCTTTTATTACCGAAAAATTAAGCCTTACCGGAGAAGAAGCACAAGGGTTTTGGCCTATTTATAATGATTTTGAAGCCAAAGTCGATAAAATTAAATCTTCAGATCTCAGAGGTATTAAAAATAAAATGCGTAGTAATCCAGATATGTCATCGACTGAAGCAGATGCACTTTTAAATAAACTAATAAAAGCCGAAAACGAGCTACACGCTGCAAAATTGAAGCTTGTAGGTGATTTAAAAAAAGTAATTTCTTCAGAAAAAATTATTAAGCTCAAAGCAGCCGAAGACCAATTTAACAGAAAGCTTTTGGAGAAATTAAAAGAAATGCGCGAAAATCGCTCCAGAAAGAATTAAAATAAAGAGAAGTTTTAAACTTCTCTTTATTTATTCCTTAAAAGTTAATTTGCTTAACCGCCCATTACCTGCCGCATAAGCTATAGAGTCATTTAAAAATCGGAGCGTATAAAAGCCTTCATCACTTAAATGCTTCCAGCTAATACCAAAATCATTACTATAATCAATTCCGTTAAAACCAGTAGCAACTAATTCTTTCCCTTCAGAATTAGGAACAAATTGCACACAACTCCGGTATCCTGGTCCTTTTGCATTGGCTATTACTTCCCAGGTTTGACCTCCATCTGTTGTTCTAATTTTATTCTTTAATGTGTCATTGGGTTGTGTATAGTCACCACCAATAGCAAAGCCAAGTTTAGCATCATAAAAATCGATAGAGTATATTCCGGTTGTTTTTTTACCTTGAATTATAGGTGTGTTGTAAACTGTCCACGTTTTTCCTTTATCAGAAGAATATAAAATCCTACTGGCCATCCCGCCTGTAGCAACCCAAGTATGTTCACCAACCGTAGCAATATTGGTATCACTTGCTGCAAATGCTGCTTCACCTTCTATGGCCTTTGGTAAATTTTCACAACTTAACTTGGTCCATGTTTCACCAGCATCTCTTGTTATTATAATACTCAAGCAGTCATTTGTTGGATCTCCAATAGCAATACCTTCTTGGTCATTCCAAAACGCCATGGAATCATAAAAGGATTTTTCATGACTTTCTTTATAAACTAACTTTAAAGAATCTGTGGTCTTATAAAGCAAAGCTGGCGTACCAACAGATAATACAAACCCTGCATTATTTGTTACAGCTAGGGCTCTAAAATTGGGAATTATCGAGTCGTGCTTAATTTGTTTGGTCGATTTTGCTTGCTCAGTCAAATCGTTTGATGGATAGTTATCCCATTCATAACTTTTACCACCAATTTCGCCTTTAGAGGTTGCGAATCCAAAATTACCTTGATTATCAATTTCTAAGGCTCTTATGTTTAACAAGGAATCCTGTAACAATGTTTCAATCTCTACCTTAGAAAAATGTCGTGGCTTTTTAGCATCTTCAGAATTACACGAAACAATACTGATAAATAAGAAAATAGAAATTAGATTTCTCATGAAGCCAATTTGAAATATAAAAATAGAAAAGCAAAACGAATAAACCCACTAAACCACAAACAAATAAACTTTTAACGTACCTTTGCATGACTTTTTTTTGCAGAAATAAATATGCATTTTTAAAAGCTAAAATTGAATACTTAGAATGAGACTACACAGAAACCTATGCTTCGCAGTAATAGACGGCCTACATAAAATCTTTAATGAAGGAGAATATGCAGATAAAGTAATACAACAATTACTAAAACGCGATAAGCGTTGGGGAAGTCGAGACCGAGGCTTTGTTGCCGAAACCGTATATGAAATTGTAAGGTATAAAAGATTATATACCAAAATAGCAGATGTCAAAGCACCTTATGATAGAGATAACTTATGGCGTATTTTTGCAGTCTGGGCAACACTAAAAGGCATAAAATTACCCGATTGGAAATATTTCACAGATACGCCATCACGAAAAATTAAGGGGCGTTTTGACGAACTTTCAAAAATTAGAAAATATAGAGAGTCAGTACCTGATTGGATGGACGAACTAGGTGTAGAAGAATTAGGTGAAGCAGAATGGACCAAAGAACTTGCTAAACAAAATGAGCAGGCCGATGTTATTTTGCGTGTAAACACATTAAAGACCAATAAAAAGGATTTACAATTAAAACTTGAGTCCGAAGGAATTGAAACTGAGTTTCTACCAGATCACCCATCTGCATTAAAACTAAAGGAAAGAGCAAATGTCTTTATGACAGAAGCCTTTAAAAATGGTTGGTTCGAAGTACAAGATGCCTCTTCACAATTAGTTGCAGAATATCTGGACGTAGAGCCCGGAATGAAGGTTGTAGACGTGTGTGCTGGTGCTGGAGGAAAAACATTGCATTTGGCATCCTTAATGGAAAATAAAGGGCAGATAATCTCTATGGATATTTATGAGAGTAAATTGAAAAAACTAAAAATAAGAGCGAGAAGGAATGGGGTTCATAATATAGAAATGAAAGTCATTGATTCTACCAAACCAATTAAAAAACTACACGGAAAAGCCGATAGATTGTTAATTGATGCACCATGTTCTGGGTTGGGTGTTTTACGCCGTAATCCTGATGCCAAATGGAAGTTGCAACCAGAATTTGTAGAAAGTATTAAGCAAACACAAGCTGAAGTTTTAGAGCAATATTCAAAAATGGTTAAACCTGGTGGAAAAATGGTTTACGCAACCTGCTCTGTTTTACCTTCAGAAAATCAAAAACAAGTTGATAAATTTTTAAATTCTGAAGCTGGCAAGGATTTTACTTTTGTAAAAGATAAGAAAGTCTTGGCCTATAAATCTGGATTCGACGGTTTTTATATGGCACTGTTAAAACGAAATTAGCCCAAATAATGAAACACCTTTACTTATTATTTTTACTTACTTCTATTGTTAGCTTTGGGCAAATCCCATCAGATTATTACGATTCTGCCAATGGCTTATCTGGATATAACTTAAAAACGGAATTAAGCAATATAACAACGAATGGACACAACGCTGGCACATACGATCAACTTTACGATGGTAATGGAATCAGTGGATCTAATGGTTATGTAGATACCCATTCGGATATTAATGTTACTGGAGGATCGAACTATGAAAATGATGGGACTGTTCTCGATTTTTATTCAGAAAATCCAACTGGCTCCGACCCTTATAACTTTTTTCATAATGTGGACAATGGAGGGAATCAAACTGCAGAAGGCGACTGTTATAACAGAGAACATTTAGTACCACAATCTTCTTTTAACAGTGCATTCCCAATGCAGAGCGATATTCATCATGTCATCCCAACTGATTGTCGAGTGAATAATTTTAGAGGCTCACTACCTTTTGGCAACGTAGCTTCACCAAATTTCACATCTCAGAACGGATCTCAACGTGGCACCAGTGCTATGTCTGGCTATTCTGGCTTAGTGTTTGAACCCATCGATGAATTTAAGGGAGATATAGCCCGAGCTTTACTCTATTTCGCAGTTCGTTATGAAGGTACAGTAGATGGATACACAAGTTTTGATATGTTCAATGGCACGGAAGACCAAGTGTTTTTCCCCTGGGCAATTGATGTTTTATTAGACTGGCACTACAACATAGATCCTGTGGATCAACGAGAGCGCAATAGAAATAATGCTGCTTATAATTTTCAAGGTAATGCCAATCCTTTTGTAGACCATCCAGAATATGCAGATTTAATTTGGAATCCAAATCCAGATACTGAATCTCCAACAGCACCTACAAATTTAGTGGCATCAAATCCAACAGATAATTCAATACAATTAAATTGGTCAGCGGCATCAGATAATGTTGGTGTAACATCATATGACATATATGTAGACGGTGGCTTAATTACAAATTCAGTATCAACATCGGCAACTGTTGATGGTTTAAATTTAAGTACCACCTATTGTTTTACCATAAAGGCAAAAGATGATGCTGGTAACGAATCTGGTTTTAGCAACCAAGATTGTGAAACAACTACAAATAACGGTTCTGGTGCAGATTGTGCTTCAGAAGATTTTGCCAATATTCCAAATTCTAATAATAGCTCGTATTTAGACCGGACCTGGTCAGGTTCCAACGGTGTATGGAACGCAACTGAGGCAAGAACCGATCAGGTTATTAACGGAAATGCTATAACGATAGATTGCAGAAATGCAACTAACGGAACTTTAAGCTCACCAACTATTTCAGGAGGAATTGGTGACTTAACACTTACAACTCAAAGGGTTTTTACGGGTACAGATGGTACATTAGATGTATTTGTAAATGGAAATCAAGTAGGTACAATTGGATATAGTAACACACAACAAACCGAAACAATTTCAGGAATTAATATAGAAGGTAATGTACAGGTTGTTATAAAGGATAATAATTCTGGAAGTGCTCGAATAGCTTTAGATGATTTAACCTGGACTTGTAATAATGCTCTAGGTGTTAAAGAAAATACGGAAGACATGTTCTCAATATATCCTAACCCTGTAATATCTGATATAACAATCCAGTTGAAATATAAGGACTCAACTACGGTCGAAGTGTTTGATATTTTAGGAAAACGGATTATTTTTAAAAACATTAATGAGACAACAATTTTAAATATGCGATCGCTAAGAAGCGGTGTTTATATTTTAAAGATTAGTCAAGGGATAAAGAGCATAAGCAAAAGATTACTTAAGAACTAAGTAGAATTGAACCAATAAGAAAAGCAACTCGTCTGAGTTGCTTTTTTTGTTTAAAACCTGTTAAATACTTAGCGATATGGTATTCAATTTTTGATGAGAATACCGCAAAATGAATTAACTTTGTCTTTTTAATTTTCACACCAAACACAAGCTATAAATGATTCATTTCTTTGGAAACCAAAACAGTAAAGTTTTTGCTGTTCAAGCCACAAAAGAATTATCAACCGAAACCATTTCTAAATTAAAATGGTTATTTGGCGACGCCCAGAAAATAAAACAAGCATCAATTGATGCTTTTTTTGTTGGACCACGAGCAGCCATGATAACGCCCTGGAGCACTAATGCAGTCGAAATCACTCAAAATATGGGTATTCAGGGCATTGAAAGAATTGAGGAGTTTGAAGCTTGTACTAGAGACTTTGAAGAGTTCGATCCTATGATTTCTGAAAAGTATTTAAGCTTAGATCAGGCAATTTTTAAGGTGGATATAAAGCCAGAAGATATAATAGACATAGTTGATATATCGGCTTACAACAAACAGGAAGGTTTATCCTTAAGTGATGAAGAGGTTAAATATTTAGAGGGCGTTGCAAAAAAAATTGGTCGACCTTTAACCGATTCTGAGGTATTTGGTTTTTCGCAAGTAAACTCGGAGCATTGCAGACATAAAATCTTTAATGGGACATTTATAATTGATGGTGAAGAAAAAGAGATGTCACTTTTTAAAATGATTAAAGAAACTTCGAAACAAAATCCTAATGATATTGTTTCAGCATATAAAGATAATGTTGCTTTTATTAAAGGACCTGTTGCTGAGCAATTCGCACCATTGCGTTCAGACATACCCGACTTTTACACCACAAAGAATTTTGAATCTGTAATTTCACTTAAAGCCGAAACACATAATTTCCCAACCACTGTAGAGCCTTTTAATGGTGCAGCCACGGGATCTGGTGGAGAAATCAGAGACAGACTTGCAGGCGGAAAAGGATCTCTGCCCTTGGCAGGTACTGCCGTATATATGACATCGTATTCCAGATTATCAAAAGATAGACGCTGGGAAAATGCGTTTAAGGAGCGCCAATGGCTCTACCAAACACCGATGGATATCTTAATAAAAGCTAGTAACGGCGCTTCTGATTTTGGAAACAAATTTGGTCAACCTCTTATTTGTGGTTCGGTTTTAACCTTCGAACACGAAGATAAAAACGGTAAGATTGGATATGATAAGGTTATAATGCAGGCTGGAGGCATAGGGTATGGCAAATTGGACCAGGCCATAAAAGAAACACCTGTAGCCGGTGATAAAATAGTTGTTTTAGGTGGTGATAATTACAGAATAGGAATGGGTGGTGCTGCAGTGTCTTCCGCAGATACTGGAGCCTTTGCGTCTGGAATAGAATTAAACGCAGTACAGCGCTCTAATCCCGAAATGCAAAAACGCGCTGCTAATGTTGTTCGTGGCATGGTAGAGAGTGAGGACAATCAGATTATCTCTATTCACGATCATGGTGCTGGCGGACACTTAAATTGTCTATCAGAATTAATTGAGGACACTGGTGGTTGTATAGACTTAGATAAGCTTCCTGTTGGTGATCCAACTCTGTCAAATAAAGAAATTATTGGTAATGAGTCCCAAGAACGCATGGGCTTATTAATTGCAGAGAAACACTTAGAGCATATTAGTAAAATTGCAGAGCGTGAGCGCTCACCTCTATATACTGTTGGTGATGTCACTGATGACAAGCATTTTTGTTTTGAATCTAAAACCAATGGAAATAAACCTATGGATTTAGACTTGGATGATATGTTTGGAAGTTCGCCAAAAACTATTATGAAAGACATTACTGTCCAAAAAGATTATAGTGGAATATCTTATGACACCAATAACTTCTATAATTATTTAGATCAGGTTTTACAGCTAGAAGCAGTAGCCTGTAAAGACTGGTTAACAAATAAAGTAGATCGCTGTGTTGGTGGTAAAGTAGCTAAACAACAATGTGCTGGCCCATTACAACTTCCCTTAAATAATGTAGCTGTAATGGCACTGGATTTTAAGGGCACACAAGGCGTTGCTACAAGTATTGGCCACTCACCTATTTCGGGGTTAATAAACCCTGAAGCTGGAAGTAGAAATTCTATTGCTGAGGCATTAACCAATATAATTTGGGCACCTTTAAACGATGGATTAAAAAGTGTCTCTTTATCAGCCAATTGGATGTGGCCATGCAAAAATGAAGGTGAAGATGCGCGTCTTTATAAAGCGGTTAAAGCCGTTTCGGAATTTGCTATAGATTTAGGTATTAATGTACCTACAGGAAAAGATTCGTTATCAATGAAGCAAAAATATCCAGACGGTGATGTTATCTCACCTGGTACAGTAATTATTTCTGCTGCTGCACATTGTGATGATATTTCTAATGTTATTGAGCCTGTATTTCAACATGATAAAGGGTCTATTTATTACATCAATCTTTCACAAGATTCTTATGAGTTGGGAGGAAGCTCTTTCGCACAAATCAATAATAAAATAGGCAATACAACCCCAAATATTAAAAGTGCTAGTTATGTAAAAACAGTCTTCAATACTGTTCAAAAATTGATTAAAGACAAAAAAATTGTTGCAGGACATGATGTCGCGTCTGGAGGCTTAATTACAACACTACTGGAAATGTGTTTTGCAGATAATAATCTAGGAGCCGAAATTGATATTACTGCCATTAAGGAGAAAGATTCGTTCAAAATCTTATTTGCTGAAAATGCTGGCATTGTGTTTCAGGGAGTCGACGATTCGCTAGAATCGGTATTAACAGCCGCCAATATTAAATTTCATAATATAGGTCGCGTGATGAAAAGTGACGTTTTAGGTTTAATTAACGGCAATGAAGTATTTACTATGACTGTTTCTAGATTGAGAGATATGTGGTACAAAACTTCCTACCTACTCGATGAGAAACAAACGGCAAATGGTTTAGCCAAAAAACGTTTTGACAATTATAAAAATCAATCGTTAATTTATAATTTTCCGAATCATTTTTCCGGAAAGTTATCTGACCTATCCATCAAGACTAATACCTCTCGACCAAAAGCTGCCATTTTAAGAGAAAAAGGAAGTAATTCTGAACGTGAAATGGCAAATGCCATGTACTTAGCCGGATTCGATGTAAAAGATGTGCATATGACTGATATTATTGCCGGTCGAGAAAATCTTGAAGATATACAATTTTTAGGTGCTGTAGGTGGCTTTAGTAACTCCGATGTATTAGGTTCTGCTAAAGGATGGGCAGGTGCCATAAAATACAATGAACAAGCCAGCAGAGTAATCAAAAAATTCTTTGAAAGAGAAGATACACTTTCAGTTGGGATCTGTAACGGATGTCAATTATGGATGGAGTTAGAACTTATTAATCCAGATCATGATACACACGGAAAGATGACGTATAACGACTCTTGCAAACACGAAAGTAGTTTTACTTCTGTAAAAATTCAAAAGAACAACTCTGTGATGTTATCAAATTTAGAGGGTAGCACACTTGGCGTTTGGATTTCACATGGAGAAGGCAAATTTAAACTACCGCTTTCAGAAGATAATTATGATATAGTAGCTAAATATAGCTATGCTGAATATCCTGCAAATCCCAATGGATCTGACTATAATACAGCCATGTTATGTGATAAGACAGGACGGCATTTGGTCACAATGCCTCATATCGAGCGTTCTACCTTTCCATGGAACTGGGCGAACTACCCTAATGACAGAATGGATGAAGTATCTCCCTGGTTAGAAGCTTTTGTGAATGCAAGATTGTGGATTGACAAAAAATAAGTTATATTAAATTTGAGCTATCTGTAATATGTTGTAATTTACCTATTAATTAGCGACTCATTTTGATTTTAGACCATTTTCAGACCAAAGATTTAAATCATATAGCCGAACACCTGTTTCATTTAAGTTTTACCGAAAATGAGATCCCATTTGAATCTACTGTCCTACCCTCTGGCTGTATGTCTATAACCCATATTTATGGGAAAAATCAAACTGCGATATATAATGAAACTAAATTTCCTCTTAAAGGCACAATTATAACTGGTCAATTTTATAAGTCTTACCAGTTTCAGGTTAATAGCAGTGGTACATCTTGTGGTATTTCCTTTCATCCTACTGCGATTTATAAATTAACAGAGCTCGATGTTTCTAATCTTACAGAAAAGCATCTGCCTTTAGAAGCTGCATCAAAATTTCTTTTTAACATTCTCAACCCAATATTTACTAATTACAAGGGCGATATTAATACGCTTTGCAAAACATTGGAAGAAAGTATTAGTGCTCTGCCGCTTACTTATAATGACACCATAAATGAAATTGATGAGGTAATAAATATCATTAATATAAAAGAAGGCATGTTAAGTACGTATGAATTACTGGATCATGTAAGTTTTAGCCAGAAAACGCTAGAAACTCAATTCAAAAAAATCATAGGACTCACACCTGGAAAGTATATTAGATTATATCGATTTCTAAAGCTTATGAAAAAATATGAGACTAAAAAAATAGATTTAAAAGATCTTATATATATGTACAATTATTATGATCAATCTCATTTTATAAAAGATTTTAAGCACTTTATGAATCAAAATCCAAAAGACTATTTTAAAATTGAGCATCCCTTTATAAATGAATATTTAAACATATAGCCTTCGAAAATTTACAACAAACTATAGGTTATTCTCTCTATATTTGAGTAGATACAAGTTAAGCTGCTATCAATGGCTAATAGTTAGGGTTATTACAATTATTTAAGTAGTGAGGGACTAAGTATCAATAAGCAAAAGGGCTTCTGTTATAATGAAGCCCTTTTTCTATGGAGTTCTATTTACAGTGAAATAGAGACCCTTTTTTAAATTCCTAATAGGTATAGATTCCTAAAATTTAAGTCTGTGAAGATAAATAGTTATTATTTTTATATTTTCGTACCTCTCCTAATAATTATGGCTTAATATGAATAATATAACTCGGCTTTTTGATTTTCCTTATTACCAGCTACAGAACAAACCAAACGACAAGGCCTTGGTCACAAAGTATAATGGTAAGTGGACACCGATTTCAACACAAGAGTATATTGATAAAGCAAATGCCATAAGCAGAGCTTTATTAAAACTCGGCATTCAAAAAAACGATAAAATAGCTGTAATATCAACTACGAATAGGACTGAGTGGAATATTATGGATATTGGTATTTTACAAACTGGCGCACAAAATATACCGATATACCCAACTATTTGTGCAGAAGATTATGAGTATGTTTTAAATCATAGCGAATCTGTTTATTGCTTTGTGTCTGACGAGGAGGTATTGAAAAAAGTTAGAAAAGTTCAAGCGAATACAAGTCTTAAGGAGGTTTATTCATTTAATTACATAGACGGTTGCAAACACTATTCAGAATTGTTAGAATTAGGCGATGACAATAGTAATCAACCAGAAGTCCAGGCAAGAATGGATGCTGTTAAGCCAGAAGACCTTGCAACAATTATTTACACGTCTGGTACTACTGGTAAACCTAAAGGTGTAATGCTTTCGCATTGGAATATTACTAGTAACGCTTTAGATAGCAGTAAAAGAGTTCCTCTTGAGGAAGGTGAAAATCGCATTTTAAGTTTCCTGCCCATTTGTCATATTTTCGAACGTGTATTAATCTACGTTTATCAATATGCCGGAACATCAATATATTTTGCAGAAGCTATTGATAAAATAGGAGATAATGCTAAAGAAGTTAAGCCACACTTAATGAGTGTAGTGCCGCGTTTACTTGAAAAAGTATTCGATAAAATAATGCTAAAAGGTGAAGATTTAAAAGGCATTAAAAAGGCTTTGTTTTTTTGGGCTGTTCGTCTCGGTGAACAATGGGAACCGTATGGTGCCAATGGATCTTGGTATGAGTTTAAACTCAAAATTGCGAATAAGTTAATTTTCAGTAAATGGAGAGAAGCTTTAGGAGGCGAATTGAACACGATGGTTTCTGGTAGTGCAGCCTTACAACCACGATTAGCAAGAGTATTTGGTGCTGCAAACATGAGGGTAATGGAAGGCTATGGACTTACAGAAACGTCACCTGTTGTAACTGTGGGATTATACAAGAACCATATGTATAAAGTTGGTACTGTGGGTAAACCAATAGATAATGTTGCAATTAAAATTGCAGATGACGGCGAATTATTGGTAAAGGGACCTAATGTTATGATGGGTTATTACAAGGATCATAAAAAAACTGAAGAGGTAATGACTGGCGAATTCTTTCACACGGGAGATAAAGGTGAAATTGATAGTGAAGGGTTTTTAAAAATTACAGGTCGTAAAAAAGAAATGTTCAAAACCTCAGGTGGTAAGTATGTTATTCCTCCTCTTTTAGAAAACGATATGAAACAGTCGTTATTCATTGAGCAAATAATGGTGGTTGGTGAGGGTGAAAAAATGCCAGCGGCACTAATTCAACCCAATTTTGAGTTTATTAGAGATTGGATAGAATTAAAGGGTCATAAAATTGGTCCATCCGAGGCAGAAATTTCTAATTCCTCAATTGTAGTTAATCGTATTCAAAAGGAAATTGACAAATACAATGCTAAGTTTGGAAAATGGGAACAAATTAAACGTTTTGAGCTTACTCCAGAAGCATGGACTATAGAAGGTGGTCACCTTACACCAACTATGAAAATGAAGCGTAGCGTGATACAAGAAAAGTATAAGACCCTATACGAAAAAATATATCGCGGTTAGTTAACACTATAAGCTTGTAAGTATCTACTTACTGAAAGAGAGGGTTTTAACATAATTTATCCTATATTTAGATATACTAACTAAATACAATTAAATTATGAACACAAAAACTTTTGTTGTCGCCGGACTCGTAGGAGGTCTTGTCGATTGGCTGCTAGGCTGGTTATTTTATGGAATTATTTTCGTTGATACCTTCCCACAACCTAGTGAAGATTCTAATGCATTACTATTCATTACTTTTGGATGTTTCACTTACGGATTTTTCATTTCTTATATCTACAATAAGTGGGCTCAAATTTCGACATTCTCTACAGGGGCAAGAGCTGGTGCAGTAATAGGCGTATTTATGGGCCTAATTACCATCTTTTTTAATATGGCTATGGAAACAGAAATTGACTACACAATGTATTTAACTGATTTAGGTATTTCTATTGTGATGGCTGCCCTAGTTGGTGGTGTAATTGGTCTTGTAAACGGCAAAGTAACTTAACTTAAGTTTCAAATATTTTATGAAAGCGTTTCTAATAGAAACGCTTTTTTTATTCCTAGAAATCAAAATAATTTTAATATTTTATTATGCATGCATAGTATTTTTTTATATATTTGGATTTAATAAATTTTTCTATGAAAGACAAAACCATTGATTATGTTCTTAGAACCACGTGGTTAGCCGTTAATAAAATGTATAACGAAGAAGCTGCACAATTCGGTACAACTATGGCAACAGGTTTTGCCTTGTTAAGTATAGATCCCGAAAAAGGGACACCATCTACATCTCTAGGTCCAAAAATGGGTATGGAACCTACCAGCTTATCCAGAACCCTAAAGATGATGGAAGAAAAAGGGCTTATAGAGCGCAAACCAAACCCAGAAGATGGACGCGGTGTATTAATTTTTCTAACTGACTTTGGTAAAGAAAAAAGAGCGTATTCAAGAGAAAAAGTTTTAACCTTCAACGAAACCATTAGAAATAATGTTTCCAAAGAAAAAATAGAAAACTTTTATGAAGTCGCAGAGGTCATTAATTATATGATTTCGAACAAAAAAATATACAATCAAAAAGAACACATTTTAAAATAAGATGAGTAAACGAAGAATTAAGAAAATAGCTATTATTGGTTCTGGCATAATGGGAAGCGGTATTGCTTGCCATTTTGCAAATATTGGTGTCGATGTTTTACTATTAGACATTGTTCCAAGAGAATTAAATGATAAAGAAAAAGTGAAAGGCTTAACCTTAGAAGATAAAGCTGTAAGAGACAGGTTAGTTAATGACGCCCTTACAGCATCTATAAAATCAAAACCTGCACCCCTCTACCACCCGTCATTTGCAGATAGAATTACCACAGGTAATTTAGAAGATGATATTGCTAAGGTTCGGGATGTAGATTGGATAATGGAAGTTGTAGTAGAGCGTCTAGATATTAAACAACAGGTATTTGAAAAACTAGAAAAACACAGAACGGCAGGCACCTTAATTACATCAAATACTTCAGGTATTCCTATTAAGTTTATGAGTGAAGGTAGAAGCGAAGACTTTCAGAAACATTTCTGCGGTACGCACTTCTTTAATCCCGCTCGTTATTTAAAATTATTTGAAATTATCCCTGGACCGAAAACAGATCAGGAGGTTTTAGATTTCTTAAATGAATACGGTGAGAAGTTCCTTGGAAAAACATCTGTTGTTGCAAAAGACACACCCGCTTTTATTGGTAACCGAATCGGAATATTCAGCATCATGAGCTTATTTCACACGGTTAAAGATCTTGACCTAACGATTGAAGAAGTAGATAAGTTAACAGGTCCAGTGATAGGCAGACCAAAATCAGCCACCTTTAGAACTGTGGATGTTGTCGGTTTAGATACCTTAGTACATGTGGCAAATGGTATCAAAGAAAACTGCCCTCAAGACGAAAGAAACGAGTTATTCGTATTGCCAGATTTCATTACTACAATGATGGATAATAAATGGCTTGGAAGTAAGACAGGACAAGGGTTTTATAAAAAAGTAAGAAAAGACGATGGATCTTCAGAGATACTATCTCTCGACTTAAACACACTCGATTACAGAGAAAAGAAACGTGCTAAGTTTGCAACACTCGAAATGACTAAAACTATAGACAAAGTTGTAGATCGTTTTGAGGTGCTTATAAAAGGTAAGGATAAAGCTGGAGAATTCTATCGTAAAAATTTTGCTGCATTATTTGCTTATGTTTCAAATCGTATTCCAGAAATATCTGACGATTTATATAAAATTGATGATGCTATGAAAGCAGGATTTGGTTGGGAGCATGGTCCTTTCCAGATTTGGGATGCTATTGGTGTCGAAAAAGGATTAGAACTTGCTAAATCAGAAGGATTGCAAGTCGCTAATTGGGTAAATGAAATGCTAGATTCTGGAAGTAACTCCTTTTATACAGTAAAAGATGGTGCAACCTATGCATACGATATCTCATCTAAATCACAAGAAAAAATTCCTGGTCAGGATAGCTTCATCATATTAGATAACATAAGAAAAGCAAATGAGGTATTTAAAAATTCAGGTGTTGTTGTTGAAGATCTAGGTGATGGAATTTTAAATGTAGAATTCCAATCTAAAATGAATACTATTGGTGGCGATGTTCTTGCTGGCCTTAATAAAGCTATTGATATTGCAGAAAAAGACTTTGCTGGATTAGTTGTAGGTAACCAAGCTGCAAATTTCTCTGTTGGTGCAAATATTGGTATGATATTTATGATGGCTGCTGAGCAAGAGTATGACGAACTTAATATGGCCATTAAGTATTTTCAGGATACGATGATGCGAATGCGATATTCTGCAATACCGACAGTAGCTGCACCTCATGGAATGTCTTTAGGTGGTGGCTGTGAGTTATCTATGCATGCAGATAAAGTGGTAGCGGCTGCCGAAACTTATATTGGTTTAGTAGAGTTTGGTGTTGGTGTTATTCCAGGTGGCGGAGGCTCAAAGGAAATGGCGCTTCGTGCACAAGATACCTTTAGGAAAGGCGATGTACAATTAAATACGCTACAGGAGTATTTCTTAACAATTGGTATGGCAAAAGTTGCTACTTCGGCATATGAAGCATTTGACTTAGGCATACTTCAAAAAGGAAAAGATATTGTAGTAGTAAATAAGGATAGACAAATTGCTGTAGCTAAACAACACGCCAAATTAATGGCAGATCTGGGTTATACACAGCCTGTCAAACGATCTGATATCAAGGTTCTCGGTAAACAAGCCTTAGGTATGTTTTTAGTTGGAACTGATTCAATGGAAGACAGTAACTATATCAGTGCCCATGATAAGAAGATAGCAAATAAGTTGGCTTATGTAATGGCAGGTGGAGATCTCTCCGAACCAACCGAAGTAAATGAGCAATATTTACTGGATTTAGAGCGTGAAGCGTTTCTTTCACTTTGTACTGAGCGTAAAACCTTAGAAAGAATTCAGCACATGCTTAAAACAGGTAAACCGCTAAGAAATTAATTTTATTAAACGAGTTGCCTATAGCAATACGCTATTGGAAACCTTTTAGTATAGAATCATAGATGCTAATAGCATAGCGCTAGTAGCCAAAAGCATAAAAGATGAAACAAGCATATATAGTAAAAGCATACAGAACAGCAGTTGGTAAAGCACCAAAAGGGGTTTTTCGTTTTAAAAGAGCCGACGAGCTGGGTGCTGAAACAATTCAGCACATGATGAAAGAATTACCAAATCTCGATGTAAAGCGAATAGATGATGTCATCGTTGGTAATGCCATGCCAGAAGGCTCACAAGGTCTTAATATGGGGCGCTTTATTTCCTTAATTGGTTTAAAAAGTGTTGACGTACCTGGTGTGACTGTAAATAGATTCTGTTCTTCGGGAATTGAAACTATAGGCATTGCTACTGCCAAAATACAGGCAGGTATGGCAGATTGTATTATCGCAGGTGGCTCTGAAAGTATGAGTTCCGTTCCGATGACAGGCTTTAAACCAGAATTAAATTACGATACTGTAAAAGCAGGTCATGAGGAATATTATTGGGGAATGGGAAATACAGCTGAAGCGGTTGCAAAACAATTCAATGTGTCTCGTCAAGATCAGGATGAGTTTGCCTACAATTCGCACATGAAAGCCTTAAAAGCACAAGCAGAAAATCGTTTTCAAGATCAAATAGTACCTATTACAGTAGATGAAACGTATGTAGATGCTAACGGTAAAAAAGCAACTAAATCATATATAGTAACTAAGGATGAAGGACCGCGAGCTGGTACAAGTAAAGAAGTATTAGCAAAATTACGTCCTGTTTTCGCTGCAGGTGGAAGTGTAACGGCAGGTAACTCATCCCAAATGAGTGATGGTGCTGCATTCGTTATGGTTATGAGTGAAGACATGGTCAAAGAATTAAATATTGAACCTATAGCACGCTTAGTAAATTATGCGGCGGCTGGAGTTGAGCCACGTATAATGGGGATTGGACCTGTAAAGGCAATTCCAAAAGCGCTTGATCAAGCCGGTTTAAAGCAATCCGACTTAGACTTAATCGAATTGAATGAAGCATTTGCATCTCAATCTTTAGCTGTTATCAGAGAGTTAGGTCTTAACCCAGATATCATTAATGTTAATGGTGGAGCCATAGCCTTAGGGCACCCATTAGGTTGTACAGGAGCAAAACTTTCAGTTCAACTTTTTGACGAAATGCGAAAGCGTGATATGAAAGGTAAATATGGCGCCGTAACTATGTGTGTAGGAACAGGCCAGGGCGCTTGTGGCATATTTGAATTTTTAAATTAAAAGAACTTAATACTATTTATAAATGGAAACAACTGAAAAAGATATCCTACGTGGAGGTCAATTCTTAGTAAAAGAAACAAAATGTGAAGACGTTTTTACTCCTGAAGATTTTTCAGAAGAGCAAAAAATGATGAAAGAATCCGTAATGGAATTCAATGAACGTGAAATTATAGCTCACAAACCTCGATTCGAAGCAAGGGACTTTGCACTTACAGAAGAAGTTATGCGCAAAGCAGGCGAAATGGGATTTCTAGGAGTTGCAGTTCCTGAAGCTTATGACGGACTAGGAATGGGATTTGTGTCGACCTGTTTAACATGTGACTATATATCTTCTGGCACAGGCTCTTTTAGTACAGCATTTGGTGCGCATACTGGTATAGGTACTATGCCTATTACTTTATATGGTACAGAAGAACAAAAGAAAAAATACGTACCTAAATTGGCTACTGGCGAATGGTTTGGAGCTTATTGCTTAACAGAACCAGGTGCAGGATCAGATGCCAACTCTGGTAAAACTACGGCGCAGCTTTCTGAAGATGGAAAATCTTATAAAATTAATGGGCAAAAAATGTGGATTTCAAATGC
>JABDKL010000162.1 GCA_013002225.1 Winogradskyella sp. | reverse complement strand
CTCTTGTAATTCTTGTGGTAAATTATGATGTTGGAATGTCTCAAAATAGTCAGTCTCAAGAATTCGATGCCAATGGTGTTTTAGATGTAATTGTTAAAGCAAATCAAATATTCAATATTGACATTATAACCCATAAATTAGATAAGATTATAATTACTTCTTCTTTAGAGGGTGAATATAAATCTAGCTATCAAGTGGCTTCCAAGATACAAGATGGAAAATTAGAAATTGCGCTTTTAAAGCAGCCTTTCGCAACTATTGAAGATAATAAATTAAGTGCCCATAAAGTTATTTCTGCCGTATTAAGGATTGAGCTTCCACAACAATTGAATCTTTCTGTTTCTAGTGATATTGGTTCTGTTAAGTTAACAGGACAATATAATGATGTGTATATTAAACTCGTACACGGTCAATGTACTGTAAACGGCCAAGCTAAACATGCTGTAATTACAACTGATAATGGTAATATTAATATAAAAACGACCAGTGCTAAAATAGAAGCCATTTCAAATCATGGCAATGTTATTTTAGATGATTTTTCTTCAGAATTATCCAATTGGAAATTACACTCAATTAACGGTAATATAAAAGTATTACAACAATAGTTTATTTTAGCACTATACGTCTATGAGTTTAAATCGCACCTTGCTTATTGTTGTATTGATCCTATTTGTTGATCAAGCATCAAAAATCTATATTAAAACACATATGGAGCTTCACGAAAATATTAAGGTATTATCGTGGTTTAATATCGTTTTCGTTGAAAATGAAGGCATGGCCTGGGGAACAAAACTTAGTGACATATTTAGTTTTATTACAGAGAAAACGGCCAAATTAGTACTCACAGTTTTTAGAATTGTAGCAGTAACTGCAATAGGTTTTTGGCTTGTAGATGTGGTTAAAAATAAACGAACTAAAACAATGACTTTTGCAGTAGCCTTAATATTTGCAGGTGCTTTAGGAAACATCATAGACTCTATGTTTTACGGACTATTATTTTCGCACAGCTATGGGCAAGTTGCTGAAGTTTTGCCAGCAGGAGGCGGTTATGCCCCGCTATTTTACGGTAAGGTAGTGGATATGTTACATTTTCCGATTTGGAGAGGCACTCTACCAGAGTGGCTTCCATTTTTTGGTGAAAAAGAATTCTCTTTTTTTGACCCAGTTTTCAATGTTGCCGATGTTGCAATTAGTACAGGCATAGGAATGCTTATTGTGTTTAATAAAAAAGCATTTGCTAAATCTGCAGCAACTACTAAAAACGATAGATTCGATTAGGTGTAACGCAAAAATCGATTTTTACATCATCCGTACCAACGTCTGTAATTATTGGTTCGGCATCAAAATAAGACAATCCTATTTTTAGTGTAGTTGCATTACACACACTTAAAAATCTGTCATAAAATCCTTTACCGTAACCAACCCTATTTCCAGCCAAATCAAAGGCTAATAGTGGAATAAATACAACTTCTATTTGGTTAACAGTTACTTCAATTCCACCTTCAGGTTCTGGTATGTTAAATGTATTAGGTTTTAAAACAGTGCTGTCTGTTAATAAATAATGGCGTAACGAATAATCATTAAAATTACTTTTTGAGATAACGATATTCTTATCTTTACCTTGTAATATATGAAGTATGTAATCTGTGTTGATTTCGTTTTTGGTGTCTATGGTAAGAAAAAGGTGATAAAATGCTGCTTTCCAGATATCTAAGTCTAACAGTTTATTGGCAATTTTAAGACTAAAATCTTCCTTCTGTGCATGATTTAAGCTCTTACGCAATGCGTTATATTTTGCTCTTAACTGTTTTTTTGTCATTATTTTATTTTAGTAGAAATGTGAAAAATAGCATCACCTTGATAGATGATTGGAGATTCATTCACATTAAAAATAAAACCATCTATTGGTGCCTTAACAAAATGATTAAAACTTCCATAAGGATCTGTAATATTGCCCAAAACAGTGCCTTTGGTTACAAATGCATTTAGTTTTACAGCAGGTTTAAACATACCAGAGTAATTGGCACGTATCCATTTGCTATCTAATATTTTTACCACATCACGTTTTGGTTTAGACACCTTAAATTTTGTCCGCAACATATTGAAATGGTTAAGAACACGTTTTACACCGTTGACGCCAGAATTTGTTATGGTAGTATCTATATTAAATGATTTTCCACCTTCAAAGAGGAGCATAGGTATACCCATTTTATAACAGGTATTTCTAAAGGATTTGTTTAGATTTTTTGAATAAAAGATAAATGGTGCACCAAAAACTGTAGCTAACTTGTAGAGATCCGGTTGATTTTTTACTATTCGTATTTGTGCTGCATTAAAACGATCTGCACCACCTGTATGAAAATCTATTATTAAATCGGCATGTGGTACTATTTCTGTAATTAATAGATGCGCCACTCTACTGGCTAAAGAGCCACTTGCAGTACCTGGAAATACCCGATTGAGATCACGACCATCAGGAAATACTCTATCCATTCTTATAAAACCAAAAACATTAATTACTGGTATACATATAATAGTACCACATTTAGGCTTGTTTATTTCTTTAGAAATAATTTGCCTAACAATTTCCACACCATTTACTTCATCACCATGAATACCAGCTGTAATTAATACGGTAGGTCCTTTTTTCTTAGATCGCTCAATGATTATTGGTACATCAATTGAGTTTTGTGTATGTAACTTAGCCACATTAAAACTTAGTGTGGCATTTTCACCAGGTTTAATTTGTTGACCTAAAATTTCTAGAACATCGTGTTGTTTCATTACTATTTTCGGTTTCGTTCTATAAATGTAATTATAGCTTTAGCAATATTTTTATCGGTTGCAGCTTCTATACCTTCGAGTCCTGGTGTAGAATTAACCTCCATTATTAACGGCCCTCTTGAAGATTGCAGCATATCAACACCGCAAACAGGCAATTTTAATGCGCGCGCAGCTTTTATGGCTAGTTTAAGTTCGGCTTCAGATAACTTAATATAATTAGCAGAGCCACCTCGATGCAAATTAGATCTAAATTCGCCTTCTTTACCTTGTCGTTTCATGGCACCAATAACCTGTCCATCTACTATTAATGCTCTGAGATCTGCACCTTTAGCTTCTGCAATATACTCCTGTACCAATGCTCTTGCCTGTAAACCGTTAAATGCTTCTAGCACAGATTCTGCTGCGTTTTTTGTTTCTGCGAGAACCACACCCAATCCTTGTGTGCCTTCTAGCAATTTAATAATTACTGGTGTGCCACCAACGTGGTTGATAACCTCTTCAACATCCCTAGAGTAATTTGTAAACACAGTTTTAGGCATGCCAATACCAGCTTTAGATAAACGCTGAAAACTTTTGAGCTTATCTCTTGATCGTAATATAGAATCTGATGTGACAGTCGTGAAAATGTTCATCATTTCAAATTGCCGTACTACAGCACAACCAAAAAAGGTAATTGACGCGCCAATGCGCGGAATTACAGCATCTACATAATCGAGATAGCGATCTTTATAATAGATTGTTGGTTTCTCCTTTTCAATAATAATGTCGCACTTAAGCGGATCAATCACCTCAACCGTGTGCTGCCTTTTTTCAGCCTCTTGAACCAACCGTTGTGTAGAATATAGATTTCCATTTCTGGATAAAATTACAATGTTCATTTTAGTTTAGTATTAAAGGAAATGTTCTCTAAATCCACATCAATTAA
>JABDKL010000124.1 GCA_013002225.1 Winogradskyella sp. | reverse complement strand
CCTCTGTTTCAAATGTTAACACGTCTGGTCTGCGTGATGCAAATCGCTGATCGTCTGTCATAAACTTACGAGGAGTAAAAACAACCTTTATGTCTTCGGAATAAGGCACTGGCTTTTTTGGGTCACTAACAAAATCTGAGGTAGCTGACATACCATTTGCCTGTTGCGTTAACTGCTCATCTGGCTGCATAAAATAGCTTTCTTTTGCAGCATTCGCTGGTGGCCAGGATTTAAATGATTCCCATGTTTTAGTACCCGTATTAAACATGTGAGCTTCTGCTATACCTGTTTCGCCATTTGCTTCACCTTTTAAGAAATGATTAAAGAATTTTGTTTCAATATTTTTTTGAAAATAATCTGAAATGCTATCTCCAAAGTGAATATTACCAATAACCTGGCGATCCTTGTTTCTTGCCCAGTCCCCATGACTCCATGGTCCAAAAACCAGCGTATTATAATTATCGCTATTTGCTTCTATACTCTTATAAGTGTTATAAGGACCATACAGGTCTTCTGCATCAAACTGCCCGCCAACAATCATCGTTGCTGGCTTTATATCTTTTAAATGTTGTATTATACCTCTACTCTGCCAAAACTCATCATAAGTTACATGGGTTTTTAATTGCTCCATAAACACGTTGTCTTCACCATAAAAACTATCTAGTTTACTCAGTGGCATATGATCTAGAAAGAATTGGTACTGATCTTCTGTACCAATATCCGGAAACTCATACCAAGCTTCTGTTGTTGGGTTTTCTTTCATATAGCCAAATACAGAGGTTGCCCTCCAGTAACTCAACAAATAAGCACCATTATGGTAAAAGTCATCAAAAAAGAAATCACCAATACAAGCCTGTGGTGATACTGCTTTTAAAGCTGGATGCGCGTCTAACAAAGAATAAGTAGCATAAAAACCAGGATATGAAATGCCATAAGTTCCGACGTTTCCGTTATTGTTTTCAACATTATTAATCAGCCATTCAATAGTATCATAAGTATCACTCGCTTCGTCTGTTTGAT
The DNA here is from genome assembly GCA_013002225.1 of Winogradskyella sp. Lineage (GTDB taxonomy): Bacteria > Bacteroidota > Bacteroidia > Flavobacteriales > Flavobacteriaceae > Winogradskyella. Next base: position 1,175 of record JABDKL010000124.1, on the reverse strand, counting down.
TGTCTGTCTTGTTAGGAATGTAAGCGCGCATATTATCGTATATTCCTTCACTATTCCAACGGCCACGTACATCTTGGTATACCATAATATTACCTTCTTTCATCAGGTAGGTGTTTGGCCCTATTTTTTCTTTGAATTCTTCTTCACCATAAGGTCTACAACTATAGGGTGTACGCATCATTAAAATTGGGTAAGTTTTAGATGTGTCCTTTGGGGAATAAATCGTAGTATGTAATTTTATACCATCTCGCATCGTAATCATCACCTCTTTTTTGGTATAATTATCTTTTGAGTACGTGTCTACAACTTCAGCAACCTCATTGTTGTCAATGGCCTGATGCTTAGTTTCTTTGCAACTACAAATGGTTAATGTGAGAATAACTACTAGATAAAAATTCCTGAACATAATATGGTGATTTATTTTATTGTCTAAATATAGGAGATTATAAAGTGCCTTAACAAGATAATTACAACAAATATTCTATGAAACACCTACGGAGGTAAACTTAAAATCTCTACCATTAAACAAGCCTTTATCACTCAGTTTTAATGAAGGAATAACCAATAGCGCCATAAACGATAAACTCATGTAAGGTGCTGTTAACTTACTACCCAATTGTTTTGCCATTTTATCTAACTCTGAGTATTGCTTACCTATAACTTCTGCATTTTGATCGCTCATAATACCTGCCACTGGCAGTGCCACAACTTTCTCTTCCGTTTGGCTAACAGCACAAATACCACCTTCATTTTCTATCAACAGATTTACGGCTTTACAAATAGCTTCGTCTGACACACCAACGGCAATAATGTTATGTGAATCATGGCCTACTGAAGATGCAATCGCACCATCTTTGATTCCGAAATTTTTAATAAAAGCGATAGCTGGTTTATCGTTTTGATAACGATTTACAACTGCCATTTTTAAAACATCGGTTTTAGTATTTGATATTAAATTACCACTTTGGCTAGTAACGTTTGCAATTAATTCATTGGTTACTAATTCGCCATCTAAACACTCAATAACTCGAATTTGCTGTGCATTAGACTCTAATCTAAAATCTGAAACTTGTTTAATATCAGTTTTAAAATTATTAATGTTTTTAAAAGGGACATGCTTAATTTTTGAAATGCCTTGATCGTAAACCAATTCTCCGTTTATATAGGTTTTACGG
>JABDKL010000104.1 GCA_013002225.1 Winogradskyella sp. | reverse complement strand
ACTGTAAATAATCCTACATTAAATAGATTTTTTAGTTTCCATTTTATTTTACCTTTTTTAATTGCAGGAGTTACTCTAATTCATTTAGCATTATTACATAAAGATGGTTCAAATAATCCTATTGGTTCTGATGCAGGGATCGATGATGTTCCATTTTATCCATATTTTGTATCAAAAGATATGTTTGCATTTTTTTGCTTCTTGTTCTTTTTTGGTATCTTTGTTTTTTATTTTCCAAACGTTTTAAACCATCCTGATAATTGTTTACCAGCAGATCCAATGGAAACTCCTGCGCACGTAGTGCCGGAATGGTATGAACGGGAAGTTTGTCGCGCGCTATCAGAGTAGAAATGTTTGTTTTCATAAACAAAAATTTTCCAAACGTAATATCTTTAGCTGTAAAAGTTTTACGTTTTATTACTCAACTTCTTATTACGCTTAGTGATACTATAACTTTGCTACTTATAGAATTATATCATTTGGTGGAACCCCTGATTAAAAAGTTTTTAATATTGATCACTTGTAGAGTGAAAATTCGTTTTGTTTTAAAAAGGTGTAGTTCGGACATTTTGACTTGCAATTTTCTTTATGATAATATATTTTTTTTTAAATCTTTATTAATTTGTTGCCATAAAAAAATTCTTGTTCAAAATTGCATGATTAACAGATTCGAGTACGGAGTTCAGATACGCAGTATTCATGCAAATTTTTCTTTTCACACAGAAAAAATATTGCCTTAAAGAAGCAAGTGGTAAATAATATTTTTTTTTTAAATGAAGCGTCTGTAGATAAGCTTTTTTTGGTAAGGAAGTATGTCGTTAGCTGCGGCTCCGTCTTATTAAAATTGCGAAGAAGATGCAATGGAGCTTTTCCGGCGTGTTTTCTAATGGACTCTTTTGTAAAAAGTGCGACAAGAAGCTATTCAAAATAATGTATAATTGTATGTATATATTCCTTTCTAATTGGGAAGAGTCTAAGGGGAGTGCGTCTCGGGTTAACTGAGGAGTGCAAAGCAACCTGACAATGTAATTTGCTGGTTTAAGCTTAATAGGCCAGCATTTGCTAGACTAGGTTTATATGGTCAGCGAAAGCAAACTGCATATTATTAGGCCTCGTGAAAACAGTCTTTTCGAAAGAAGCTGATTACGAAAGATTTGTAAATGGGCTATTGGTCCTTTTTATGCCAATAGTAATTAGAACAATATTTACCGGGGTAGAGTGTGGGACATAAGTAAATTCATGTGTTTTGAATGGAACTTGGTAAGCCTAATATCTTCTTTTTTTTTTATTCTTTTACATTGAAAGAGGCATAGAAGCAATTCTATGTATCGGATAGTAGGTAAAAGACGGTGTAAAAAGCAAATGTCTGATTGTAATGATTGGAATAGAATTTGAAAAGAAATTTTCTATAATTTAACCTGAAAGGGTGCTGACTTACACGTATGGCTAATCTTATTTAACGTTTTACTTTGTATTATATATCGGTAATTTTTTTTACCAGTGAAGTACTGTTTTTGAAACATGAAATACGCTAAAAAATATGAAAATATAAATTGGAAACGATGTCAGTTAGAATTGTTTCGACTACAAAGTGAAATCTTGAAGGCCTTTAGAACTGGGAATAAAACCAATGTATTAAAAGCACAGCATGCTTTAACGCGTAGTTTTGCGGCTAGAGCTTTAGCGGTTCGAAAAGTTACTACAAACAGAGGGAAAAATACTTACGGAATTGACAAAGTTGTCTTAAGAACTAATGATGAGAAATTCAATGCTATTTTTAGTGTTAAGAACTTGTCATCGTATCAAGCACAACCAGTCCGCCGTGTTTATATACCCAAAGTTAATGGTAAACTTCGTCCTTTAGGGATACCGACTGTCAGAGATCGAATAGTTCAAACTTTGTTTTACTTTGCTATAGATCCAATGGCAGAAGAAACTGCATGTAAAAGAAGTTATGGATATCGTCGTCATCGTGGGGTACATGACAATGCTATCTATCTTAAACTAGTTTTAGGTTCGTATACTGCTACGAGAAGATATGTTTTGAAAGCAGATATTGAAGGTTTTTTCCCGTCTGTTAACCATAATTGGTTGTTAGAAAATGTTATAATGGATAAACAAATTTTAAGAGAATTCCTGAAAGCTGGTTATTTTGAGGATTTTATTCTTCATGATACGACTGAGGGTTTCCCTCAAGGAAGTCCTGTTTCTCCACCGTTAGCTAATTTAACGCTGAATGGCTTAGAAAAATATCTTGGCAAAGAATTATTAACTACAAGGTATGCTGATGATTTTATTGTTGCAGGTAAGAGTCCAGAGGAGTTGCGTAATGTAGCTCTTCCTAAGATAAATTC
>JABDKL010000086.1 GCA_013002225.1 Winogradskyella sp. | reverse complement strand
GCAGGTTATAAGTATTGTCCTCGTAGAATGGAACTGTATTGAGGTTTTCTGCTATGGTGTATTGAGATTTTGGAGGTAAAGGCTTAGACGATAGTTTAATATTGGGAATGGTATTTGGTGTGCTCTGAATATAAAGTTGAGCTGGCACCATTTCTTTTTCGTTTTTAAACCGCGATATTAATACGCGATCATTTTCTGTTGGAAATACATTTTCGAAAATAAAGCTAGTATTGCCATCTGTTGCTTTTTTATAGATCGGCTGGCTATTGCCAAAATGATGTAATACATATGTGTCTTCTGTAAATTTTTGATTGTTGATATTGGCCTTTAGAAATAAGCCTTGTTCAAAGGCATACGGTAAATTTTCGGGCAAAAACATAGTGCTCCAGTCATAACTACTCCAGCCTTGCGTAAGGAGTAGATTATCGAGTTCGTAGCGTTTTTTCTCATCAATATTTTGAAAGTAATATTGACCGAATTCAATAGGGCCTTTAATATAAGGTTGAAGATAAATATGTGACGCTATATTATTATGCCTGTTATAAGATGTAGTTGCCTCTGGTAATACAGAAATACTGATCGAATTAAAAGATTGAGGATTGATGTTTCGATATCCTAAATCTATGGAGAGTGAATCGTAAGTTTTTTCGGTTGAAATAGTATTACTGGTAACGATATCAATTCCTTCGTAATTAAAAAATAAACGTTCAGCAACTGGCATATCAATATCATTAAAGAGCGTTAATATATTAATACCAGCTGGAATGCTGTTGTAATCTATAACTTTGGTGACTACTGTGCTGTCTGTGAAGTAAATGTCTAAAATATCATAAGCATTACCATTGTGTACCATTAAGGTAAAACGCTTATTTTTAATGGCATCTAAAGTTGTGTCGTTAGTTACGACAGAAACATACAGCTTTGTTTTAAGTCGTTTTACTGATAAAATAATACCCGTTTTTTCTACTGTTTGACCAAGCGGAAAAATGTCCTTTTTATTAGCATAATCTATTGCAACCCTATAGTTGCTATTACTTTCTGCGATTAAAGGAAATTTAGCAATCCCAAATTGGTTGGTCTTAAAGCTTGTAAGGGTTTGGTTGTCTTTATCTAAAACTTCGCCATTAGCATTTGGTATGCCAAAACCCTGACTGTCTTTAATCACTACTCCAACTGTGTTTTCTACACCATGGAGTAGATGGCCACTTTCAGGAAGAAATTGTGCATCAATGCTGTTTTCTACAATAGAGTTTTCGATATAGGCTTCCGTTTTCGGATCAATGATTTTTATAGATTCTGAGTAGTAATTGTGTTCATTAAAATTACGCATCCAGTTGGTATACGCTTTAAAATGATAAGTACCGGAAGAGAACAGGGAATCTATGACAAACGAATTGGCCGCAATACCATCTTCAACCTTGATTAGTTTTTGTTTAATAACCTTATCGTCGCTGTTAGTGATCGTGACATACAGGTTTGTTGTGGGTAGGGAAAGACTTCTATCTTTTTTATCTAATACATAAGCGGTAAAGCCAATGCTTTCCCCTTTTATATAGGTAGATTTATTTAAATGTGCATAGACAATTTCTCTAGGAGCCTCTATATAATCCTTATAGCTATTTACAAGATCTGAATCGTTTTGAGCACTAAGAGCGTTAATGCACGAAAAATAAAGTATTAAACCTAGAACAAATTTGAGTTGGCAGAAACACTTCATAGCACTTAATTTTTATTATAAAAATATTAAAAACTAAGGGACCATCACTGATTTTAACTAATCTTTAGGCCGTCTGCTACTTCTTTATTATCCGGATTCACAAATACCAGATTACCATTTGAGTCTTCTGTCATTAAAATCATGCCCTGACTTTCTACACCTCGTAATGCTCTAGGTGCCAGATTCACCAAAACGGTGACACGTTTTCCAATAATAGCTTCAGGTTTAAAACTTTCTGCAATACCCGAAACAATGGTGCGTGTATCAATACCTGTATCTACTTTTAAGACTAAAAGCTTTTTTGTTTTTGGCATTTTTTCGGCTTCGAGTATCGTTCCTACTCTGATATCTAACTTTGAAAAATCATCGAAAGTAATTTCTTCTTTCTGAGGCTCTACTGCTTTATGAGCTAACGCATTGGCTTTTTTGCTCGCCTCTAATTTATCTAATTGTTCTTGTATCTGAGTGTCTTCAATTTTTGAAAATAAGAGTTCTCCTTTTCCAATTTTATGGTGAGCTGGCAGTAACAACTGCTCTGATGCCATCTTCCAATTTGGTTCTGACTCTAATTGGGCATGACCCAATATGTTTTTGAGCTTAGCTGATGTAAATGGTAAAAAAGGTTCACTTAAAACTGCAAGAGATGACGCTATTTGCAGTGCAGTAAACATTACAGTTTTGGTACGCTCTTCGTCTGTTTTTATCGTCTTCCATGGTTCTTCATCAGCAAGATATTTATTGCCTAAACGCGCCAAATTCATTAATTCTTGGCTGGCTTCTCTAAATCGATAGCGCTCAATAGAACTTGAGATTACGGCAGGGTAAGCCTTTAAAGCGGCTATAGTGTCGTCGTCTATGGCATTATAATCTGATGGTGTAGGCACTTCGCCGTCATAATATTTATTAGTTAAAACGACGACCCGATTTATAAAATTGCCAAAAATAGCAACAAGTTCATTATTATTTCTTGCCTGAAAATCTTTCCAGGTAAAGTCATTATCCTTTGTTTCTGGTGCATTTGCAGTTAAGGCATAACGTAAAACATCTTGTTGGTTTGGAAAGTCTACCAAATAATCGGGTAACCAGACTGCCCAATTTTTAGAGGTAGAAAGTTTGTTCCCCTCTAAATTTAAAAACTCATTTGCTGGCACGTTTTCCGGCAGTATATAAGAACCTTCTGCTTTTAACATCGCCGGGAAAATAATACAGTGAAAAACAATATTATCCTTACCTATAAAATGCACCAATTTGGTATCGTCATTTTTCCAGTAGTCTTCCCAATTTTTTCCTTCTCTGGCAGCCCATTCTTTAGTTGCAGATATGTAACCTATAGGCGCATCAAACCACACATAAAGCACTTTGCCTTCTCCACCTTCTACGGGTACAGGTATTCCCCAATCTAAATCTCTGGTGACTGCACGTGGTCTTAGTCCATCGTCAATCCATGATTTTACTTGGCCATAAACATTAGGTTTCCAATCTTTTTTATGGCCTTTTAATATCCAATCTTTAAGAAACTGCTCATGTTTGTTTAAAGGTAAAAACCAATGTTTTGTTTCCTTTAAGGTTGGGACATTACCTGTTATTGCCGATTTAGGATTTATAAGATCCGTTGCGTTATGGCTGGTGCCACAATTTTCGCATTGGTCTCCGTAACTTTCTTCATTGCCACATTTAGGACAGGTACCCACAACAAAGCGATCTGCCAAAAACTGATTGGCTTCGGCGTCGTATAATTGTTCGGAGATCTCCTCAACAAATTCGTTATTATCATACAGCGTTTTAAAAAACTCAGAGGCAGTGTCGTGATGAATTTTTGCTGAGGTACGCGAGTAATTATCAAAAGAAATACCAAAATCTTCAAAAGACGTTTTTATAATTGAGTGGTATTTATCTACAATATCCTGCGGAGAAACCCCTTCCTTTTTTGCCTTAATAGTAATTGGGACACCATGCTCATCACTTCCACAAATAAAAGCAACATCATTGCCTGTTAATCTTAAATACCTTGTATAAATATCTGCTGGTACATACACGCCTGCTAAATGACCTATATGTATTGGCCCATTAGTGTAAGGTAAAGCAGCTGTAATGGTATATCGTTTCGGCATGATTTTTAGTTTTTTTTTGAAGCCACAAAAGTACGTATAATATGAGCTATATTGAAAAAAAATGTACATTTACAAAAAGCAGTTTTATGACCTTGAGCGTATATTTTAAATATTGTATTTGCGTATTTATTTTTGTTATTCAGATGGTTGCTCACACTCAAATTAAGACTGATAATTTATCAGAAATGACAAAGGAATTAATCCAGCCACCTTATTTAAAAGCTGGTGATACAGTAGCCATTGTAGCACCTTCTGGAATTTTGAAAAATCGTGAGCGTGAAGTACAACAGGCCAAGGATCTACTAAAAAGTTGGGGCTTGCATGCTGTGGTAGGCAAACATGTTTTTAGTACGTCAAATCATTTTGCAGGTACTGATGCTCAGCGTTGTGAGGATCTTCAAAACGCTATGGATGACCCAAAGATATCGGCAATCTGGTGTGCAAGAGGCGGCTATGGCACGGTAAGGATTTTAGACAATTTAGATTATACAGAATTTAAAAAACATCCAAAATGGCTAATAGGTTATAGTGATATTACAGCATTACACAATCAGTTACACAATGCAGGTTTTGAATCGCTACATGCCTTACTTTGTGTAAGTTTAACCAAGGATCTGAGTGAAGTAAAGCATGCTATAGATACCTTTAAATCTGCTTTATTTGGAAATCCTATTGAATATACTTTAGAAGGATCAGATTACAATAGAGTAGGCGAGGTTGCAGGACAACTTGTAGGTGGTAATTTAACGATACTGCACACCATGTTAGGATCTAATGAAAGTATTGATACCTCGGGTAAAATTTTGTTTATTGAAGAGATTGGTGAGTACAAGTACCATATTGATCGTATGTTGCAAAGCTTAAAACGTGCAGGTTACTTCGAGAATTTAAAAGGTCTCATAGTTGGTGATATTTCAAAATTGCGAAAAAACACAACACTTTGGGGCACCTCTATAGAACAACTTATAATCGATGCCGTTGCAGAATATAATTTTCCGGTTGCCTTTAATATGCCAGCTGGTCATGAAAAAGATAACAGAGCATTAGTGCTTGGACGTGACATTAAATTGTCTGTAAAGAAAGAAAATTCTAAGATCTCGTTTAAACCATAAACCCCTTTTTTAGATTACAGTCAAAACCCGATCAGCTCTTCAGTTTGTGTTTTAATATAAAGGTTGGTATGGTGTTATTACTAAAAAAAAAGACATGGCAACACATAACGAACTAGGCAAAAAAGGAGAGCAATTGGCTGTAGATTTTCTGCTTAAAAATAATTATAATATTATGGCACGTAATTATCGTTTTGATAAGGCCGAAGTAGACATAATAGCTCAAAAAGAAGATATTTTAGCCATTGTAGAAGTTAAGACGCGCTCATCTGTAGATTTTGGGAATCCGCAAGACTTTGTAAAACCTAAACAAATTAAAAACCTTGTCAAGGCAGTAGACGAATACGTTACAGCAAATAACTTGG
>JABDKL010000080.1 GCA_013002225.1 Winogradskyella sp. | reverse complement strand
CCCCAGCCCCAAGCGCCGGCTCCCCATGCATTGTTGTAAACATCAACACGTTGATTTGATTTTGTAAAAATACTTACAAGTAAATCTGGATTCTCAGATTTAGTCATTCCTTTTGCCATCAATTCTGCCTCAATAGCTCTTAGGATTCTACGTTTGTCTAAATCACTTATTTCGGCTTTATCAATACCAGGTTTAAAGAATGCAAATGTTTTGTATTGATCAAATTCCGCCTCTTTATCATAATCAGCTGCAACTCTTACTGAACTACAAGAAGATAAGAGGATAGCAATTGCTAATGTTGGAATAAATTTGAGTAGTTTTTTCATATCGCTTTTTTTTAAAATGTTTCAAATAGATGATCATCAACACTATTAGGCAAAGTTATTATTAAGTTTGGCTCAACTTCCATAGCTCGTTTTATTGCAAAAACAGCGCCTTCGTTTCTGGCCCAACTACGTCTTGAGATGCCATTATTAACATCCCAAAATAACATTTGTTTTAATCGCTTTGATGCTTCTTTACTACCATCAAGAACCATACCAAATCCGCCATTTATAACTTCTCCCCAGCCAACACCTCCACCATTATGAATGCTAACCCAAGTAGCTCCTCTAAAGCTGTCGCCAATTACATTATGGATTGCCATATCTGCTGTAAAACGAGACCCATCATAGATGTTACTGGTTTCTCTGTACGGTGAGTCTGTACCTGAGACATCATGGTGATCTCTGCCGAGAATAACATAACCAATCTCACCATTGCTAATCGCTTTATTAAAAGCTTCGGCAATTTTCATCCGTCCTTCCGCATCTGCGTATAAAATTCTGGCTTGTGAGCCAACAACTAATTTATTTTCTTGAGCGCCTTGTATCCATTGAATATTATCCGCCATTTGTTGCTGAATTTCCTCTGGCGAATTCTTCATAATTTCTTCAAGAACATCACAAGCTATTTGGTCTGTTTTTGCTAAATCTTCTGGTTTACCTGAAGCGCAAACCCAGCGAAATGGTCCAAAACCATAATCAAAACACATAGGACCCATGATGTCCTGTACATAACTAGGATATTTAAATTCGCGACCTATTGTTGGGCTATCGGACATGATATCTGCACCAGCACGAGATGCCTCTAACAAGAAGGCATTACCATAATCGAAGAAATAAGTGCCTTTTGCAGCATGCTTATTTATGGCTTTAGCATGACGACGCAAGGTTTCTTGAACTTTTTCTTTAAATATTTCAGGCTCGTTTGCCATCATAAGATTTGCATCTTCAAAAGAAATATCAACAGGATAATAGCCACCAGCCCAAGGATTATGAAGTGAGGTTTGGTCACTTCCTAAATCAATATGAATATCGGCTTCATCAAATTTTTCCCAAACGTCAACAATATTGCCTAAGTAGGCTATGGAAATCGTTTCTTTTTCAGCTTTAGCCTTATAAACTCTATCAACTAATTTGTCTAAATCTGTAATTTTTTCGTCTATCCAACCTTGATCTAATCTTATCTGGGTAATTTTAGGATTAACTTCTGCACAAACCGTTATACAGCCTGCAATATTACCCGCTTTAGGTTGTGCGCCAGACATGCCACCCAATCCAGAAGTTACAAATAGATTGCCTTTTGGTGCTTTGCCAATTTTTCTAAAACTATTTAAAACAGTAATAGTTGTTCCGTGCACAATCCCTTGAGGTCCAATGTACATGTAGCTTCCTGCGGTCATTTGGCCATATTGAGTAACTCCTAAAGCATTAAACTTTTCCCAATCGTCTGGTTGAGAATAATTGGGAATCATCATGCCGTTGGTGACCACAACACGAGGTGCTTCTTTGTGTGAAGGAAATAATCCCATGGGATGCCCAGAATACATAACAAGCGTTTGCTCATCATTCATTTCCGCCAAATATTTCATGGTTAATCGGTACTGCGCCCAATTTTGGAACACTGCTCCATTACCACCATACGTAATTAATTCATGTGGGTGTTGTGCTACTGCATAATCTAAATTATTCTGGATCATGAGCATAATAGCTGCTGCTTGCTTAGATTTGGCTGGGTAGTCTTCTATAGGTCTGGCGTACATCTTATAATCTGGTCTGAAACGGTACATGTAAATGCGACCATATTGCTCGAGTTCAGATTTAAATTCAGGTAATAGGATTTTATGATGTTTTTTATCAAAATATCGCAAGGCGTTTCTTAGTGCTAATTTTGTTTCTTCAGCATTTAAAATGGCCTTTCGTTTCGGAGCATGGTTTATGGATTCATCGTATACCTTTGGTACAGGTAAAATCTCAGGAATACCTTCTAAAATTTGATCTTTAAATGAAACTTTAAGCTCTTGCATTATTGTTATAAATCTTTTTTATTAGTTTTTGAGTTAAACCCATAAGGACAATGTCTACAACCGCTTTCGCAACAATAGCCTCTTTTAAGGTGATATTGCTCGGTAAAACAACGGTAGCCTTCGGGAGTTAAATAATAATCTCCGTCTTCTATTGGGACATATTTCTTCATGTTTAACAAAGATAATGTAATTTGGATTGATTTTTGAACTGCATATACTGTGATATTAATTTCAAAACATATAGTTCCTCGAGGTTATGTTGGTATTACAATTTTTCCTTTTATGTTCTTAAAATATAAGACACTGAAAGAAGATAAAATATTGATTAATCATGAGCGCATTCACTTAAGACAGCAAATAGAATTATTTGTTATTCCTTTTTTTGTGGTCTATGGAACGGAATTCTTATTACGCTTAATCCAATATAAAAAATGGCATTTAGCTTATAGAAATATCTCGTTTGAACGCGAAGCTTTTAAAAATGAAACAGATTTAAACTTTCTGGAAAAACGACCATGTTGGAATTTTATAAATTATTTTTGAACCCCTAATGGAACCTTCTTTAATTCAAAATATATCGTTTAAGAATGATAAAAATGTTCAGCTTTTTATAAAGCGTGAAGATTTAATACATCCGTTTATTTCTGGTAATAAATACAGAAAGCTAAAATATAATATTGAGGAGGCGAAACGCTTAGGTAAAAAAGTGTTGTTAACGTTTGGTGGTGCCTATTCTAATCATATCGCAGCAACAGCATTTTCTGGTAAAGAGAATGGATTTAAAACCATAGGTGTTATACGTGGTGAGGAAATTAAATCTAAAATCGATGATAATCCTACCTTACAATTTGCTAAATCTTGTGGCATGCAATTTCTATTTGTTACTCGGGAGGATTACAGAAAAAAATCGAACATAGACTATGTTGCCAATCTAAAATTAAAATTTGGAGATTTCTATCTAATTCCGGAAGGAGGGACTAATACGTTGGCAATACAAGGCTGTGAGGAAATTTTAGTAGAAAAAGATGCTGAGTATGATTTTATTTGTACTTGCGTAGGTACAGGTGGTACTATTTCTGGTATTATAAATGCATCAAATGAGGAGCAAAAAATATTAGGATTTCCGGCATTAAAAGGTGATTTTTTGAACGGAGATATTCGTAAATTTGCAAAACGGAATAATTGGGAATTGATAAGGGATTATCATTTTGGTGGATATGGTAAAATAAAGCCAGAATTAATAGCGTTTATTAATGCATTTAAGAAAACATATGGTATTCCTTTAGACCCAATTTATACAGGGAAAATGCTATATGGAATATTCGATTTAGTTAAACAGAATTTTTTCGAACAAAACGCTAAAATTCTAATTATTCATACAGGTGGGTTACAAGGTATTGCTGGGATGAATAAAAAATTAAAACAAAAAAACTTGTCTTTAATTGACGTATGAAATTAAAAAATAAACATATCATTTTAGTTCTGCTAACGCTTGCATTTAATTGTGGGCCGAAGAAAGGTATCGTAACTAAAAAGAAGAGCGATAAAAATAAGACTGAAAAAGTTGTTATAAAAGAAGAGAAAACGAAGACTATTAGTACAGAAACTAAAGAAGATGATGTTACTGTTTTAAAAGTACCAACATCGACGGAAGAGTACATAGAGCGATTTGCTGATATTGCCATGTCAGAAATGCGACAGTCTAAAATTCCGGCTAGTATTACGTTAGCCCAAGGCATACTAGAGTCTGGCTCTGGTAAAGGCAGGCTTTCTGTTGAAGCCAATAATCATTTTGGCATTAAATGTCATGGGTGGAATGGTGGGAAAATTTATCATGATGATGATCGCTCTCAAGAGTGTTTTAGAAAGTATAATCTGGCAGAATCGTCCTATAAAGACCATTCAGAATTTTTAACAGGTCGAAAACGGTATTCAGATTTATTTAAACTAAAACCTGATGATTATAAGGGTTGGGCTAAAGGGCTAAGAGCAGCTGGTTATGCTACGGATAGAAAGTATCCGGAAAAATTAATAAGTCTAATTGAGCGATACAAACTGTATAATTACGATAAGGCGGTTTTGGGTAATAATACACCCGAAATTATCCCTGTTAATAGTGGAGTTATTAGATACGTAATTGTGAAAGGGGATACCTTATATTCCTTAGCAAAACGATATAAAACTACTGTTGACGCTATAAAAGATTTAAATAATATGACCTCTAATAATTTAGATTTAGGGGAAGAAATAATGATTCCGAAGTAAAATATGTTATACCAAAGAAGTAGTGCTTTATTTAAAGAAGCACAAAACGTTATACCTGGAGGGGTAAATTCACCAGTAAGAGCATTTAAAGCTGTAGGCGGAACGCCAATTTTTGCAAAATCTGCAGAAGGTGCGTATGTTTTTGATGAAGATGGCAATCGTTTTATCGACTACATTAATTCTTGGGGACCTATGCTACTGGGTCATGCGTTTCCGCCTGTCGTAAATGCAGTAATCGAAAAAGCTAAAGCAGGCACCTCATTTGGTATGCCTACGGCCTTAGAGACCGAAATTGCTCAATTAGCTGTGTCTATGGTGCCAAATATAGACAAGATTAGATTTGTTAATTCTGGTACAGAAGCTTGTATGAGTGCTATTAGACTGGCTCGTGGTTACACTAAAAAAGATAAGATTATAAAGTTTGCAGGTTGTTATCATGGACATAGTGATTCGTTCTTAATTGCGGCAGGCAGCGGAGCCGTAACTTTTGGTACTCCAAATAGTCCTGGTGTTACTCAAGGCACAGCAAAGGATACGCTCTTGGCTAAATATAACAATTTAGATAGTGTTGAGGAATTAATTACTGCCAATGATAATGAAATTGCTGCTATCATAGTAGAGCCTGTTGCAGGTAATATGGGCTGTATTCCACCAGCAGATGGTTTTTTGGAGGGCCTTAGAAACTTATGCGATACCCATAATATTTTATTGATTTTTGATGAGGTTATGACCGGATTTAGATTGGCTAAAGGCGGTGTGCAGGAATTGAAAGGTATAGCCGCAGATATAGTTTGTTTTGGAAAAGTAATTGGTGGTGGTTTACCTGTTGGTGCTTTTGCTTCAAGAAACGAGATTATGAATTATTTGGCTCCAGAAGGTCCTGTTTATCAAGCAGGGACATTAAGTGGTAATCCATTAGCAATGGCTGCTGGTTTAGCTATGTTAAAAACAATTCAGACTGATAAAGGCTTGATGAATCGTTTGGATGAGAAAACTAAGTATCTACACAAGGGGATTGCAGATGCATTAAATAAAAATAATGTAGACCATACAATCAACAGAATTGGTTCAATGATTTCTGTACACTTTGCTAAAGAGCCAGTCGTTGATTTTGAAAGTGCTACAAAAGGTAATAATGAGACCTTTAAAATATTTTTTCATGGGATGCTCGATAGAGGTATATACATTGCTCCGAGTGCTTTTGAAACGTGGTTTATTACAGATGCTTTATCTTATCAGGATTTAAACGAAACCATTACAGCAGTAGAAGAAATTGCAAAAGAATTATAGAATAAAAAAGTCTTGCTACAGCAAGACTTTTTTATTTATGAGATAATAGTATTTATCCCTGTTGCTCTTTTATGTAAGCTTTATAACCTTCAAATTGTTGCTCGTTTAAAATAGATTCAATTTTATCCGTGAGTCTCATTCTTAGCTTAGTAACCGCTTCATTAGTAACGGTTTTAGAATTTACAAGATTTGCACGCGCTTTCCCATATTCTTTATAAGCATTATAAACCTGGTCCCTCTGATCACTATCAAATTTTAATAATTTTCTTAATGTTTCTGTTTGAACAGAAGCTTGATTATTGATTTCAATTATATTCTGAGCCGTAGCAGATTCGGTGCCAAGGATCATTGCAAATACAAAAAGACACAGTGTAATTAATTTTCTCATTATGGACTATTTAATTATTTGTTCTCTAAAGTAATAATTTTATTCAATTAAATAAAAAAGTATCGATTAATCGATACTTTTTAGTTTTAAGAGACTAGTGTTTGTTTCTTTTAGATTTACGTCTGACTTTGTGCTTTCTTTTCTCAGGTTTCAATGTTTCAAACTTAGCATATTGTTCTGAGGTTAAAACTGATTTCATTTTTTGCTTCATTTCAATCGCTTGTTCTAACCTTTCATTTTTCTTTTTTACAAAATCGTCTTTAGAAGGCTTATCTTCTTTGTTATGCTCTCTATTCTCTCTTTGTGCCTTGCGCTCTTCCGATTGTTTTAAGATAATGCTATGTACCTCTTTTTGCTGTTCTTGAGACAAATCTAATTGCAGCGTTAGTTTTTTAGATTTTAAATCCGCAATATCCTTAGGTGTCATTTCCTTTCTTAATTCAGATTTGTCACCTCCATCTTTAAATCGTTTGTTTTGTTGTTGCGCCATCCCATAAATAGTAAAAAGGGTCATGGCAATGATTATTACATTTTTCATTTTTTAATTGTTTTATATTATGTTATTATAGACTTTAACCGTAGGATTAAGTTTAAACGGTTGACTATATTTAACACATTATTTAACATATGATAAATGATAGCTGGTGTAAACTAAGCTGAAAGAAATGTTCTGAGTTAGTAATAAGGAAAATAGAATTTGTGGCTGTTGAGGGTAATATTAAGCTAGCCTCACGGAATTTGAGGCAAATTGCCATGATTGTGAAAGCGTATTGAAATAAAAAAGGCTTCAAACGAAATTGAAGCCTTTTCAAATATTATTCTTTAAGAATTAATTCTTAGGATCTAATATATTATTAACACGCTCTATAGCATCAGCTATATGAATTCTACTCATGGCATCTCCTCCACGAGCACGTCTTAATTGAGAACGTAAGGATTTTAATTCTGCTCTAACAACTGCTCTGATATCAGATTGGTTAACATTTACCTGCGTGCCTCCAAATCTACGTCTAAATTGTGGTGGTATATTAGACGTTTGCTCAGTGGTCATTAATTCTTCCATACGCTCAATATATGCACGTTGTAAGTTACGTCTGTAAATATCAATTTTTTTGCCAGTTCTTAGCTCACTAAATAAGCCTTGTCTTACGTCTTTCATCATATCATAAAGGCCGTAAGCTTCAGAACCATTTAGGGTTTCATTTTCTAACATGCGTTGCATTCTTCCAAAATCAAGAATATTATTTAGGGTTCTTGTTTGCATACTTCTAACACGTTCTAGACTTCCTGCACTCTCAATTTTATTAAAAATGTTTTCATCCAACATCCAGTCTGGAGTTGTGAATAATTGATCTTGAATAAAATTCATAGCCTTGATTTGGTGGTCTTCAGGGACGTGCGTATAAACAGCTCCTTCTTGATCGTACGTCTTATAGATTTCGTAAACACCACCAATATTTGCTGCCACGTGACCCATATAACGATTAAACTGACTTAACACCTGTCCATACATCGTTTCTAAATCATCATAATTTTTACCGTCTTCTGCGGTCCATTCAATTAAGTTTGGTACAATTCGTTTAAGATTCTTAATGCCATATTCCGAAGCTAATACAGCATCATCTCCTAAGTCTTCAGTTTGAGAACTTGGATCAATAACACCAAATTGTTGTCTGCCGAAACGATACATAGGATCACCTGCGTGTTCTAAAATCCAGCTATCTAAAGTTTTCTTTTCCTCTTCGGCAGTTTTCGCATCTAAAATTGGTCTGTAACCCCATTCTATAGCATATTTATCATAAACGCCTATGTTGGGCATTAATGCCACACCTTCATCTCCTGGTTGTGCGACGTAGTTAAAACGTGCGTAATCCATAATCGATGGTGCAGTACCGTATTTACTTGTAAATTCCGGGTCTCTTAATTTTTCTACAGGATAAGCAACACTACTTCCCATATTGTGTGGTAATCCTAAGGTGTGACCAACTTCGTGTGCGGATACAAAACGGATTAAACGTCCCATAACTTCATCTTTAAAAGCAACACCTCTTGCATCTGGGTTTATTGCTGCAGTCTGTACAAAAAACCAGTTACGTAATAGTGTCATTACATTATGGTACCAGTTAATATCGCTTTCTAAAATTTCTCCAGAGCGTGGATCACTTACGTGAGGTCCGTTAGCATTTGGTATTGGCGATGCTAAATAGCGTACTACTGAGTAACGTGCATCTTCAGGTGACCACTCAGGGTCTTCTTCGGGTGTTGGTGGATCCATGGCAATAATGGCCTCTTTAAAACCAGCAGCCTCGAAAGCAACTTGCCAATCTTCTATCCCTTGTTTAATGTATTTTTTCCATTGGTCTGGTGTTGCTCTATCAATGTAGTAGATAATTTGTTTTTTTGGAACCACTAACTCACCACGCTTAAATTTTTCAATATCTTCATTTTTCACCTCTAATCTCCAACGGTCTAGATAAGTTACTCTCTTACTTTCTTGTGCATCTAAGCCGTAATCTGTAGTACCACTTGTAAACCAGCCAACACGTTGATCGAACATACGACGTTGCATAGGAACTTTAGGTAATAAAATCATAGAATTATTAATTTCTAAAGAAATGGCACCTGTATTAGAGTTTGATGGTGGACGCCCTGCAGCATAGGTTTTAACGGTACGTGACTCAATATTTGTAGGGTAAGATTTTATGGTCTCAATATAAGATAATTGAGGATCTAATCGGGTAATTCTGTATTGTTGTCTTCGGCCTTGCGGATAACCCAAAGGCTTTACATCTTTTTCAAATAAAGCAGTAACATCAATAACTGTATTTAAAGAATCTTTACTAAATGCTTTAATAGGAAATGTTGCAATTACAGGTTCGAAATTTGAATTTACAACAGCTTCGTGCACTGGTAAGGAGTCCGCAGCGACAACCTGGTGCGATACCATACGTAGAATTACCTTGTTATCTTTCTTTTGCCAACGCAATACCTGCTCACTTAATTTACCACCACCAAATCCAAGACCAGAAGCGGTTTTTGCAATACGAGTAACCATTAACATTTCTCTCTCGAAAAGCGTATCTGGTATTTCAT
>JABDKL010000056.1 GCA_013002225.1 Winogradskyella sp. | reverse complement strand
AGCGAAGAATCTGGTGTTGGAGTTGAATTATTTCTTCCCTATGACGAAGATATTAAAGATGACATAGACTACTATTTATCGCCTTATTATAGAATGTACTTTGGTAATAAATATGCTGCCGGATTTTATCTGGAAGGCTTTGGGATGCTAAGTACATCGGTTGTTAATGAAATTACATATTTTGATAATCAAGGTAACGTATCAAGCGTAGACACGGAAAAAGAAACAAATTTTGCGCTTGGAATTGGCCTTGGTGGTAAATGGTACACTAAAAGCGGATTTGTGGGTGAATTAGGGTTTGGTGTTGGTCGAAACATTTTTAACTCTGAATTTGATAATGAAATTGTTGGTAAACTGGCAATTACGATTGGCTACAGATTTTAATAATTATAAAAAAAACCTAAGCGCTTAAGCTTAGGTTTTTTTGACTTTTAGTGTATAGAAAGTGTTAAACTATCTATTTCATTCGCATTAACCAGTGTTTTACGTCAACTTCAGCTTTAACAATATCTTTTAAATCTTCAATTTTTACACGTCTTTGTTCCATTGTGTCTCTATGACGAATTGTAACTGTATTATCATTTAATGTATCATGATCAACGGTTATACAAAACGGAGTTCCGTTAGCGTCTTGTCTTCTATAGCGTTTTCCTACAGCATCTTTTTCATCATAAAACACATTAAAATCCCATTTTAGATCTTCTACAATTTGTTTTGCAACTTCTGGCAGTCCATCCTTTTTAACCAATGGAAAAACAGCAGCTTTCGTTGGTGCTAATACAGCTGGGAGTTTTAAAACTGTTCTGGTAGTGTTGTTATCTAAAACTTCTTCTTCGAGTGCGTTAGAAAAAACAGCTAAAAACATGCGGTCTAATCCAATCGATGTTTCTAAAACATATGGTGTGTAGCTTGCATTTTCTTCATGGTCAAAATACTGAAGTTTTTTGCCAGAGAATTCCTCGTGCTGTTTTAGATCAAAATCGGTACGTGAATGAATACCCTCTAGTTCTTTAAATCCAAACGGAAAGTTAAACTCTATATCTGTAGCAGCATCTGCATAATGTGCTAGTTTCTCATGATCGTGAAAGCGGTAATTTTCTTCTCCTAAGCCTAAAGATTTATGCCATTTTAATCGTGTGTCTTTCCAATAATTAAACCATTCTTTTTGAGTTCCTGGCTTAATAAAAAATTGCATTTCCATTTGCTCAAATTCGCGCATTCTAAAAATAAATTGTCTGGCAACAATTTCATTTCTAAAGGCTTTGCCAGTTTGGGCAATTCCAAAAGGAATTTTCATACGTCCTGTTTTCTGAACGTTCAAGAAATTCACAAAAATACCTTGTGCCGTTTCTGGCCTGAGGTATAAATCCATTGCCGTGTCTGCAGAAGCTCCAAGCTTGGTTCCAAACATTAAATTAAACTGTTTCACGTCGGTCCAGTTTCGACTTCCTGTTAAAGGGTCTGCAATTTCTAATTCTTCAATTAATGCTTTAACATCTTCTAAATCTTCTTTTTCTAAAGACTGGCCAAGTCGCTTTAAAATGGTATCTATTTTTTCTTGATAGCCCAGAACTCTTTTATTTGTAGAGACAAATTCTGCTTTATTAAAAGTATCACCAAAGCGTTTTTCTGCTTTAGCAATTTCTTTATTAATTTTTCCTTCTACTTTGGCACAATAATCTTCTACTAAGACATCTGCTCTGTAGCGCTTTTTAGAGTCTTTATTGTCAATCAATGGATCGTTAAAAGCATCTACGTGACCAGACGCTTTCCAAGTTGTTGGATGCATAAATATTGCGGCATCAATACCAACAATATTATCGTGCATTTGTACCATAGCTTTCCACCAATAGTCGCGAATATTTTTCTTTAATTCTGCTCCGTTTTGAGCATAATCGTAGACAGCACTCAATCCATCGTAGATCTCACTGCTTTGAAATACGTAACCATACTCTTTTGCATGAGAGATTACCTTTTTAAATTTGTCGTCATTTGCCATGGTGCAAAAATAAAAAACCGCTCTTATTAATAGAGCGGTTTTATTAAAATTATATTTATCATTTTATTTTAAAACTAAACTTGTATTTCCAAGTTTTCGGCTTTTATAAAAAATGTTTATAAAATAAGTTCCCTTTTTTAATGGTCTATCGTCTTTATAGGTAGCAACAGTAGTACATATATTGAGGTTGGAGTTATCAAAATTTATGACTTCTTTTTTGCTATAGATGAGAGATTCGTTACCAAAAAATACTTCGCCATTATCGGAAATAATGTTATTTTTTGGACTAACAATTTGTATATAAATGTCTTTGTATCCTTTTTCTGTTAAAGGGTTTTCTGCCAAGTTAATACAAACATCAATGGCATTGGCTCTTCTGGCGCGAGTGGTAGATTTCTTTTTACCGTCATTTATCTTAAACGCTTCGGCTCTAACACTACTTGCTTTTAATACAGCTGCATTAACGATGGTTCTATTTAAGCTGTCATTAACAACCTCTAAAGCATCAATTGCGAGGGTTTTGTCTTGGACTGCATTCAAGGCATTACGTTTTTCTTTTAGAAGCTGCTCGTTCGCTAGGTTAAGCGAATCTATGGTGCTTAGAAGTACGTTACTCTTAGATTTTAAAACTATAAGTTGCTCTTTGAACTTAGTAATTATTGATAAATCACTATTTAATAATCTCAGAGAATCTAAAGTTAATTTAGTTTCTAATTTCGCCTCCTGGAGCTTAGAAGCAATAAGATTATAATCCTGGCTTAGATCGTCATAACTTTCTAGCATTTCTGATAGTTCATTTTCTATCAAAAATTTTTCTTGTTCAAGGAATTCTTCGTAGGATTTAATGGATTTATAGTTTGTAAAACTATATACTCCAAGAACAGCTAAAACGACTAATAAAGAACCTATAATTAATCTATAGTTAAATAATTGAGGGTTAACTATCATAATTAATTTCTTAATTTGAGGCGAAATTAGACCTTAAGGAAGTTTAAATTTATTTTAATCGTTAAAATGATAAAAAACTTGTTAAACTTATTTTTTCCTCAAGTATGCGAGGCGTGCAAGAACATTTTAAAAGACAATGAAGTGCTATTGTGTGTATCATGCAGACATCAATTACCAATTACTAATTTTCATTTCGAAAATTCTGAAACAGTAAAAAAGGTATTGTATGGACGTGTAAAACTAGTAAATGCCACTGCACTATTGCATTTTTCAAAAAAAGGAATGGTCCAAGAACTTCTGCACAACCTTAAGTATCGCGGACATGAGCATATTGGTGCTTTCTTTGGGAAGTGGTTAGGTGCAGAACTTGGTAGTATTGAGGCATACAGACAAATAGATTGCGTTGTTCCTGTGCCATTACATAAATCTAAAAAACGAAGGCGTGGCTATAATCAAGTAACTAAATTTGGTCAAGAAATAGCTAAAGCGCTCAATACCGAATTTAATACTACAGTACTTAAAAAAACAAAGCCAACCAAAACTCAGGTTTTTAAAGGAAGACTTATGCGGTCCAATCATGATGGTGCTTTGTTTAAAATTCATGATAAGCAAAGCTTAGAAGGGAAGCATATTTTGTTGGTTGATGACATTATTACTACAGGAGCTACTATTGAAAATTGTGCAAAGGAATTATTTAAAATTCATAATATAAAGTTAAGTATAGCAACGATTGCAATTGCAGATTGATTTGATTGTTGGCTTTGTGTAAAGGTATTTATATTGTTTCTTTGCATTTAAAATTTATTGGTAATGCGTACAACTTTAATACGGGTTCTTGTTGTTTTTATTGTTGCTATTTTTGTAGTTGCTTGTGCTAATCGTGGTACACCTTCCGGTGGTGAAATAGATACTGATCCTCCTGAAATTGTAAAGTCTTCACCAGAAAATTTTTCAACCAACTTTGACGAAGATGAAATCGTGATATATTTTAACGAATATGTTAAGATTAAGGATGTAAGAAAGCAATTAATTATTTCGCCACCAATGGATATGGCGCCAGTTATTTATCCTTTAGGTGGTGCCAGTAAGTATATTTCCATTAAAATTAAAGATACCCTAGAATCCAATACAACCTATGCTTTTAATTTTGGAGAAAGTATAGTCGATAATAATGAAGAAAACCCCTTTTCGTACTACCGATATGTGTTTTCTACAGGAGAAACTATCGATTCGCTTTCTGTGAAAGGCGCTGTAGAGGATGCTTTAATGCAGGAACCTGATTCCTTTATTTCTGTTATGTTATACGAAGTAGATTCTAGCTACTCGGATTCAATAGTTTATAAGGAGAAACCGAGATATATAACAAATACTTTAGATAGTTTAACCACCTTCAGCATTGACAATATTAAGGCTGGTACTTATAAATTAATAGCAATAAACGATAAAAACGGGAATTATAAATTTGATCAGAAAAGCGAAAAAATTGGATTTAAAGAAGACTTTATAACGGTTCCTACAGATAGCACCTATCTATTAAAATTATTTAAGGAAGAGGTTAATTTTAAAGCGATAAAACCAAAGCAGGTTGGCGAAACTAAAATCTTATTCCCATTTGAAGGAGATTATGAGAATATGCGAATTAAAAATCTAGGTGATACACCAGAAGGATACAGCTTTAGGGTTACAAAAGATGAAAACAAGGATTCGCTTTATTATTGGTATAAACCAATTTTAGAGACAGACTCCACCTCCTTTTTGGTCACAAATAAAACCTATGCAGATACCTTACAACATCGCTACAGAAAATTAGAATCAGATTCGTTAACTATTAGTAAGGTAGTATCAGGGATCATTAATTTTAACGAAGATTTTACGCTAACTGCTAATATCCCTTTTGTTTTCGCAGATACTACTAAGATTAAAATTACAGACGCAGACTCATTGACAATTCCTTACAGGATTGAGTATGATTCTTTATCTAATCAATATAAATTTCCAATAAAAAAGGAAGAATCAAAACAGTATAAAGTAACTGTTTTACCGAAAGCTTTTACAGATTTTTATGAAGGTAAAAATAAGGATACCTTAATTTTTGGCATGCGAACTAGAGAAAAATCAGATTACGGTAATATTAGAGTAAATGTTAGAAATGCTAAATTCCCATTGATATTACAACTTGTAGATAATAATGATAATGTTATGTACGAGCGATATACCGTGTCGTCCTCAACTGTCGATTTTACAGACATAATTCCTAAGAAGTATCGGCTAAGGGCTATTTTTGATGCCAATAGTAATGGTCAATATGATCCAGGTAATTATCTGTTAGGTATACAACCAGAACGTGTAAGTTATGCCCCTGAAATTGATGAAGTCAGATCTAGCTTTGACTTTATTATTGATTTTAGTTTGTTAGATTAAAACTATCTCGATCATTTAAAAAATTTAATTTCTCTCTGTATTTTTTAATATGACTTTTTTCTAAAGTAACAATTTCAACAGCTTCTTCATTTTTTGGGAGGGTGTCTATTCTATTACCAATAACATCATAGGTGGCAGAATGGCCCGAATATTCATATTCATTTCCATCTAATCCTACACGATTAACACCTACACAGTAAGCCATATTTTCGATAGCACGTGCTTTTAGTAGTGAATCCCAGGCTGCAATTCTCATTTTAGGCCAGTTGGCAACATAGAATAAAAGATCATAGTCTTCGGTATTTCTAGCCCAGACAGGAAAGCGGAGATCGTAGCAAACTAACGGACAAATTTTCCATCCCTTATAATCTAGAATTACTTTTTCCTTACCGGCAGTATAGGTTTTGTGTTCGCCAGCTAATGTAAAGGTGTGGCGTTTATCATAAGTGGTAATTTTGCCTTCGGGATCTGCAAACACAAGTCTATTAAAAAACCTATTATTTTCTTGTATGACAAGACTACCCGCTATAGCTGCCATCCTACTTTTTGCCTGTGTTTTTAGCCAAAAAATGGTCTCTCCATTCATAGTTTCAGCAACTTTATTGGCATTCATTGTAAACCCAGAAGTAAACATTTCAGGAAGTAAAATTAGATCAACATCTTGGGGTAAACCTTTTATTTTCTGATCCAGTAAGCGTCTGTTTTCTGTTGGGCTTTCCCAAACTAAATTGGTCTGTAGTATTGCAACTTTAAGTTTATTTTGCATTTAGCTTTTTTTTATTTCTTTTTGCGCTTTAGCGAATCGTTCATTTAGTTTTTTAAGTCTTTCTTTCCAATTGGCTTCGTCTTTAGAAGATAATTTGCCCTTCTTTTTAAGCTTATTGTATTTGTTCTGAGCTTTTTCTAAGTTTCGCTTTGCGCTTTCTAAATTACTTTGAAGTTTTTCTCTTTTCCTTAATTCCGTCTCCGCTTTTTGTTGCGCTTTTTCTGCTTTTTTTTGAGCCTTTTCTGCCTTTTTCTTTTCTTTTTCAAGTTTTTTTGTTGCTTTTTGCGCTTTTTCGTGCATTTTCATTTTTTCGGAAATTGCAGTAGCTTTTTGCAGAATTGCTTGTTTTACGTTAAGGTTAAGGCTATCAGAAACATCTTCGCCTTTTAAATAGATTTTGTCTTTTTTGACCTCATAGGTTTTGCCATCTTTCTGAACTTTTTGAGCCAATGTCGAGAAAGAAAAAGTAAATAGTATTAGTAAAATAAAGTATTTCATCATCTAGTAATTTTGTTGTGGTGTATCATAGAAATGTACAAAAAGAAACAAGGATCTGCCTTAAATTTTACATAAAATTTCACCTGCCTTCACTAATGTTTCATCTGTTTTTGCAAAGCAGAATCTAAGGACCTTCTCGTCGTTGTCATCTTTGTTAAATACCGAAAGCGGGATAGAAGCGATCTTAAATTCTTTAGTCAGGAATTTCGCAAAATCTACGTCGTATTGATTTGTGATCTCAGAATAATCTAATACCTGAAAGTAGGTGCCCTGGGAAGGTTTATACTTAAATTTAGACTTTGAAATTAAACTCAAAAATAAATCCCGTTTTTGCTGAAAAAACTGATTTAGTCCTAAATAGGTTTCTTTGTCGCTCATGTAATCTGCAATCCCTTTTTGGGCAGGATGGTTTACAGAAAACACATTGAATTGATGCACTTTCCTAAATTCAGACATTAATTTTTTTGGAGCGCAACAGTAGCCTACTTTCCAGCCTGTATTATGAAAGGTTTTACCAAAGGAAGCGGTTATAAAACTGCGCTGCTTTAAATCTTGAAATGTACATACACTCTGATGCTCTTTTCCATCAAAAATAATATGTTCATAAACTTCATCGCTTAGTATAATTATGTTGGTATTACTTGTTAATTTTTGGAGTTGCAGCATATCCGTCTTAGACCAAATTGTACCACTTGGGTTATGAGGAGAGTTAATAATAATCATTTTTGTTTTAGAGGATATTTTTGAAGCGACTTCATTCCAATCGACCTTATAATCTGGTGCAGATAATTGAATTGGTATAGTCTTACCGCCATTAATCTCTATGGCTGGTTGGTAACAATCGTAAGCTGGTTTAAAAATTATGACTTCGTCATTTGGTCTTATAAAAGCAGAGACTATGGTATAAATAGCTTGCGTAGCTCCTGCTGTTATAGTAATTTCTTTTTCGGGATGATAAGTGCTTCCGTATAGCAGTTGATATTTGTTAGAAATTGCTAAGCGTAATTCCAAATTTCCTGCCATAGGAGCGTATTGGTTGTAGCCACTATTCATAGCGCTGTTAACTAAGTCATTCAGTTTTTGAGCGCTTGGATAATTAGGGAACCCCTGTGATAAATTTAAGGCGTTATACTCATTAGCAAGAGCGGTCATTACAGTAAAAATAGTGGTACCTACATTAGGAAGTTTAGATGTATGTTGCATTTTATAAAGATAAAAACTTCACAAAAAAAAACCCTTACATTTCAGTAAGGGTTTTAATTTATATATGAAGTAGTACAATACCTCTTAAGATCTAATAGCGATAATGCTCAGGCTTGTAAGGGCCTTCTACCTTTACACCAATATAATCTGCCTGGTAATCTGCTAATTCTGTAAGCTCAACACCAATTTTTTCTAAGTGTAATTTTGCTACCTTTTCATCTAAATGTTTAGGTAACATGTATACGTCATTTTCGTAGGCATCAGCGTTTGTCCAAAGTTCAATTTGTGCTAATGTCTGATTAGTAAATGAATTACTCATTACAAAACTTGGGTGACCAGTAGCGCAGCCAAGATTAACTAAACGTCCTTCAGCAAGAATGATAATGTCTTTACCATCAATCGTATACTTATCAACTTGTGGCTTAATAGTATTCTTGGTATCTCCGTAGTTTTCGTTTAACCATGCCATTTGTATTTCATTGTCAAAATGGCCAATGTTACATACTATGGTTTTGTCTTTCATCGCTTTAAAATGCTCGGCTCGAACAATGTCTTTGTTTCCAGTTGTTGTAATAACAATATCAGAGTTAGCTACAACAGTTTCTAGTTTTTTAACTTCAAAACCGTCCATTGCTGCTTGTAAAGCACATATAGGATCAATTTCTGTTACAGTAACAATACTGCCAGCGCCTTTAAAAGAAGCCGCAGTTCCTTTACCAACGTCACCATAACCACAAACTGTTACTCGTTTTCCAGCTAACATAATATCTGTTGCTCTGCGGATTGCATCTACTGCAGATTCTTTACAACCATATTTATTATCAAACTTAGATTTTGTAACCGAATCATTAACGTTTATTGCAGGCATTGGTAAAGTTCCATTCTTTACACGCTCGTAAAGTCTGTGAACACCAGTTGTAGTTTCTTCGGATAGACCGTTGATTCCTGCAGCCAATTCTGGATATTTATCCAAGACCATATTTGTTAAATCACCACCATCATCTAATATCATATTTAATGGTTTGCGATCTTCTCCAAAGAATAAAGTTTGTTCAATACACCAGTCAAACTCTTCCTCAGTCATATCTTTCCATGCATATACGGCAGTACCTGCTTCAGCTACAGCTGCTGCTGCCTGGTCTTGCGTAGAGAAAATATTACAAGAACTCCATGTAACTTCCGCGCCAAGTGCTTGCAGTGTTTCTATTAATACTGCAGTCTGGATTGTCATGTGCAAACAACCTGCGATACGAGCACCTTTTAAAGGTTGCTCATTTTTGTATTCTTCGCGAAGACTCATTAGTCCTGGCATTTCTGCTTCAGCTAATTCAATTTCTTTTCTTCCCCAAGCCGCAAGCGACATATCTTTTACCTTATAAGGCACGTAGGTAATTGTTTTTGTACTCATATTCTTTTCTTCTTTGTTTTTATATTGTAAATCACCTTTGGGTTTAGCACTTAAAATAGTTAAATTCGCTCATCAAAAAATGCCAAATCTGCCATAGGCAGTGCAAAGATAATCAATAGGATTCAGAATATTAAATGCCACTTTATAAATCCATTAGCGTAAACTCACAAACTACTGTTAAAATCTGGAAGATTGAAGAGTCTTACGATGCATTAATAGCTCCATTAGACTTGAAGCCAAATAGTATGAAGCGTGTTTTGAGTATGAAAAGCCAATTACATCAACGCGGTTTTTTAAGTGTACGGCATTTACTACGAGAGTTTGGTTATACAGATCAGGATCTGTTTTATGATGATAATGGTAAGCCTCATCTTAAAGATGGTAAGCATATCTCTATTACACATTCGTTTACTTTTTCCGGGATCATTGTAAGTGACAAAGAAGTTGGTATAGATATTGAAAAGCAACGCGAAAAAATAAGTGTTATAGCGCGTAAATTTGTAGAATATGAGTTCAATTACTTAACGGCTAATACCAAAGATTATGTTAGAAAACTAACCGTAATCTGGGGCGTTAAAGAGTCTCTATATAAGTTGTTTGCAACTCCAGGCATGCTATTTAAGGAGCATTTTTTAGTTATACCTTTTATGCTACAGGATGGAGAAACTGTCGCTTGGATAGATTATAAAAACCGAAAATACAGATATACTACTGCCTTTTTAGAATTTGAAGGCTTTACCTGTGCTTACGTAGTTCCATAATGAATAGTATTTACGAAAATATTATTGCTTCAAAAGCAGAGGGTAAAAAGCTATTGGCCGTATTGATAGATCCAGACAAAATGCTGATTGTAAATGTGAAGCAATTCATTACTAAAGTAAATCTGTCCATAGCCACTCATATATTTGTCGGTGGCAGTGAAGTCGGTGAAGGCTTAACTGAAAAATTAGTTTTTGAAATAAAAAAGCATACGCAGTTACCTGTCGTTTTATTTCCTGGCGATATAATTCAGATTACAAATAAAGCAGACGGCATATTGTTTTTATCATTAATTTCTGGTAGAAATCCTGACTACCTCATAGGTAAACATGTTCAGGCAGTTTCAAAATTAAAGGATACCCAACTTCAAATTCTTCCCACTGGATATATTTTGATCGAAAATGGGAAGCAAACAGCTGTAGAGCGTGTAAGTTGTACTGAGCCAATTAAACGAAGCGACTTGAAACACTTAGTTGAAACGGCTAAAGCAGGTGAGTTATTAGGATTAAAGCTAATTTATCTCGAAGCAGGTAGTGGTGCTACGCATGCTATTGAGGCTCATATCATTCAAAAAGTTAAAGAAGAATTAAATATACCACTGATAGTTGGCGGAGGTATTAGAACTAAAAATGTATTAGATGCTACTTACAAGGCAGGAGCAGATGTGGTTGTTATTGGCACCGCTTTCGAGGAGAACGAATCTTTTTTTAATGAAATAAAGAATCATGAAAATATCTATTGAATTAACCTTCACACCTTTAAAGGATGATTATGAATCTCACGTCATAAATTTTATAAAGGTGTTACGAGCTTCAGAATTTACAGTATTAGAAAACCCATTGAGCACACAGATTTATGGTGATTTTGATAAAGTGATGTCCTTCTTAAATCAGGAAATTAAAAAGTCATTTTCAGAATTAGATATTGCCGTATTACATATGAAATTAGTTAAAACGGATAGAAGCGATTATGAACCTCATTTTTGATTTTCTTTTCGGGCAATATTCAGAATACGAAACAACAGATATAGTATTGGAGATTACAGCTGTGGTGTTCGGATTTCTTTCAGTTTGGTTTTCTAAGCAAAACAAAATTTGGGTATTCCCTACAGGGATGATCAGTACGATTATTTTTGTATACCTATTGTATAAGTGGACGTTATTAGGTGACATGATGATCAACGCTTATTATTTTATAATGAGTGTTTACGGGTGGTATATTTGGACAAGGAAGATTGATGACTCTTTCGTAACACCAATATCCAGAGCCTCAGCAAGAGAAAAACAAATAAGTCTAGCCATATTTATTTCAACATTAGTTTTTGTATTTATTGTTTACAAAGTATCTAATAAATGGAATGGCTGGGTGGCCTATGTAGATACATTAACTACAGCTATTTTCTTTGTAGGCATGTGGCTTATGGCGAGAAGAAAAATTGAAAACTGGTTATTTTGGATTGTCGGAGATGTCATCTCTGTACCATTATATTTATATAAAGGGTTTACTTTTACAAGTTTTCAATATTTTGGTTTTACAATAATTGCCATTTTTGGATATTTAGCATGGAAGAAGCACTTAAACAACAACCCTGTAACTGCTTAAAAGTAGTTTTATTTGGGCCGGAATCTACTGGAAAAACGACACTTTCTCGTCAATTGGCTCAATATTATAACACACATTGGGTGCCAGAATATGCGAGAGAATATTTGCAGTTAAAATGGGAACAGGAACAAAAAATTTGTGAACCTAAGGACTTATTGCCAATAGCTGTAGGACAAATGAAATTGGAAAACAAATTGGCGCAACAGGCGGATTCTATTTTAATCTGTGACACCGATTTACTGGAGACTAAAGTGTATAGCGAAGTTTATTATAATGGAACGTGTGACCCGATTTTAGAATACTATGCTCTAAAAAATTATTATGACCTTTATTTTTTAACTTATATTGACACGCCTTGGGAAGCAGATGATTTAAGAGACAAACCCAATGAAAGAACCCAGATGTTTAATGCTTTTGAAAGTGCACTTAAGAATAATAATAAACCTCATGTGTTGTTAAAAGGGAATAAGGAAGACCGTTTAACACTAGCCATTAAGCATATCGATAACCTACTACAAAAAAAGAGATGAGTTTTACAGATAAAGACATTCAGCAAATTAAAGCTAAGGGATTAACAGTTGAAAAAGTGGAGTCTCAATTGCAACTTTTTAAAACCGGTATTCCATTTACATCTATTGTTGAAGCTGCAACATTAAGTAATGGGATTATAACCTTAGATAATAACCTCATTGAGGAAGCTTCTACGTATTTCGATACGCATAAAAACAAAAAAACCATACTAAAATTTGTTCCGGCATCAGGTGCAGCAACACGGATGTTTAAGTTTTTATTTCAGTTTTTAAAGGAATATAAACCTAACGAACAATCCTTAAATGCTTTTATTAATAAGAATAAACTCAAGGATATGTCTTTGTTTTTAATGGGCTTAGAAAAATTTCCCTTTTACAAACAGGTAATAATAGCTCTAGAAACCAAAGGAGTAGATTTTGATGCGTTGCCTGCCAACGAAAAAGTTTGGCATTTTGTAGATGCCATGTTAAATGAGGAACATCTTAATTTTGGTAACCAACCCAAAGGATTGTTACCATTTCATAAGTACAAAACGCATCATATCTCCACAGCATTTGAAGAACATTTATATGAGGCAGCACTTTATGCTTCAGATCAAAACACAGCAAAGCTACACTTTACAATTTCTGAACGTTACAAGGATAAATTTAATCAAGAGTTTAAACGTATAGAAACTTATGTCCAGGACAATACCGGAGTGTCCTTTGAGATTTCGTTTTCATATCAGCAAGAAGCGACAGATACCATTGCTGTAACGTTAGATAACAAACCCTTTAGAGAGGATGATGATTCATTATTATTTAGACCTTCTGGTCATGGTGCACTATTAAAAAATTTAAATACCATCGATGCAGATATCATTTTTATAAAAAATATAGATAACGTTGTTGTAAAGCCATACAAGGAAGAAGTGGCGAAATACAAAAAAGTATTAGCAGGAATTCTATTAAAACTGCAGACGAAAACTTTTGAGTATTTAAGGATATTAGATGGTGTTGACATTACTAATGAACAGCTTTTTAGAATTGAAAAGTTTTTAGAAACAGAAATGTACACTAAGGTTTCTGGTGAGTACCATAAGTATTCAGACCAATATAAGATAGAATACCTAAAAGAAAAATTAAACCGCCCGATACGTATTTGCGGAATGGTAAAAAATGAAGGCGAACCAGGTGGTGGGCCTTTTTGGGTAAGAGATCAATTTGGTAATCTATCGCTTCAAATTGTAGAATCTGCTCAGATAAACTTAAAAGACAAAAAGCAAAAAGAGATATTAAAAAATGCGACACACTTTAACCCTGTAGACTTAGTGTGTGGTGTTAAAAACTACAAAGGGGAGAAGTTTGATTTAGAAAATTTTGTAGACCATAATGCGGCATTCATTACAATGAAAACTAAAGTCGGCAAAGATTTAAAAGCCTTAGAATTACCAGGTCTTTGGAATGGTAGTATGGCTTATTGG
>JABDKL010000042.1 GCA_013002225.1 Winogradskyella sp. | reverse complement strand
CTTCAAGTGAATCTTTAACAATTGCACCTAATTTAGTTGCTTCTAAATAATTGCTTATCCTGGACTTAATAGAAGGGTTTTTTAAACTCTCATCGTAATAAATAGCTATTGAAAGATCTTCGTAAGCTGGCTGATCTATAAAAATCCAGTAATCTTTATAATTGGCATTTGTTAAAGGTTGTTTCAGTTTTATAATAGCTTCGTTATAGCTAGCATTGATGATGGTGCCTGTAGTAATTATATCGTCTTTAGACATAGCTGTTGTTCCTGAAGCTGCTACAGAAACTAAAGTTCCTTTAAAAAGGTTGTTCAATTTTCCACCTTTTAGTCTTACAATATTAGGTCTAGCTATTTTTAGCAATTCGTAATACGGTTGTTGTTCAATATAATCGCCTTGAAAGAGGACATAGTCAACGTCACCTTCAATCGTTGGTGTTTGTCTTGGCGAAATGGTATTGATCGTAGACGCTATTGATGAAAATAGTATTCGGTATGTATCGTTTGTACCTAAGGAAGACATAGCTCTAGAAAAGGCATAACTCAATGAACCAACACCATCTGCTTCATAGTTTAATTCATCTGCTGAAGCTCCAGAAATAATGACAAAAGGAGATGCTTCAGTTGCAACTTTAATCTCCTTTGAGATGTTGAAATTCTCAGTTCTATTAACAGATTGTGACGACCAATTTGGTGGAAGTAGCGCTGGTTTGCCTCCTCGAGCTTTGCCACCTCGTGAGGCTGTACCAGAATGACAGCTGTCTAAAAGCAGTAACAATTGTCCACGTGCGCCAAGCTTGTTTCTAAAATCAGAGATTACCTCACCAAGTTCATCATCCCTAATATGGTTTTCACCTTTATAATTAGAGGTATATCTCACTAAGGCATCATAGGGTACTATGGTTTCATCTTTACCATCTACTTCATCGCCATTGTCATCAAAAATTTGCTGTCCATGCCCTGAATAATGAATAACCACAATGTCACCGCTTTTAACTTTTTTCATCAGTTGTTTAAAAGCGTTGAATATGCCTTTACGTGTAGCGGCATTGTCTGTAATGACAAGGATATTTTCAGATTTAAAATCTTGAGCTTCTAATGCGTTCTTAATTAATGGAACATCATTAAGTGAACTAATAGTTGGCCAACCCGTTCGCGCAGGATAATTACCAATAGCAATGATTAAAGCATGCTTTTCGGCCAATACATTGACACTCCAAAAAAGCGCCAGGAGAAGGATACTGTATTTTTTCATGACGTTTATTTTAGATCGAAAATGCTAAAGGATACGCCAAAATAATATCCAAAATCATAAACATTACGTGTAAAATTATCAATGCTAGAGAACGATGTGGTATCGCCTACCTCCAGGCCATTGGTTAATTTTTTTACAGGGCCGTAAGCTAAGCCACCAGAAAGTGATAAGCGACTTTTACTACCAAAAAATAAGGACGGACCAAATAAAAAGTTTATGCCATTGATATCACCTGTGCCAGAAATTGGAACCGAAAGACCAAAACTTCCACCCACATTAAAATTCTCGCCCATAAAAGGATAAAAGTTGATCAATGTACTAAGATTAGGTACAAAAAAGTTGTTTTCATCAGCACCGATAACACTACTATCATCAATGAAATAGTCGTTAGATTTAGATCCAAAATTGTTTAGGGTTAATGCCACGCTTGTATTGATTTTAAACCCGCCTTTAGAGAAGATCTTAATATTTCTAGTCCGCACGGTGTTGGCTTCGTCATCGTTATCAAGCATGTTAGAAAAGTCACTTTGAATAAATTTTAATTCAATATTTACTTTATCAGCCGATAATTCGTAATCGTAAGTTTGCTCAAAATTAGAAGCTTCTAATAAGGTGTATAGCGATTTAAGTTCTTCGATATTAGAAAGGCTTTGTAGGGTGCTTTGGTCTAGTGTATTGAGCATGTTTTCTAAAGTACTGATGGTTGCATTACGACGTATCAATTCACCACGTGAAAGGGCAGTGGCCTCACTTGTGGATTGTTCCATCTCATCTGCCAATTGATTGATGGCTGAGCTTACTTGAGATTTGCTATCTTCTAAGGATTTCTTCAATTTGGAGAGATACACATAAAAATTATCGCCTGCACTTGGAAGTCTTACGTCCTGTTCAGCATCTGCTGCATATACCAAGTTTTCTTTTATTGCAAATTTACTAAGGTTAGGATTTACAAGATTTGAGAGCAGTGTTGTTTTTAAAGCATCAATAGTTGTCATTGTCGTATTAATGTCTTCAACTGCATTTTGTGCAGCATCAATGCCTCTTGTTCCTTTTTCTGAAGAAAACAGACCAGTTTCCGGTAAATTAGCCGTGTTGAGATTTAGATTATTCCCAGTAAACGAATTAATACCACCTAATAGTGAACTAAAATTAAAGCCTTGACCGGCTTGAATTAAGTTTTCTTCCTTCACATTGGTTTCAACTTTAACGGCAAATGGGTTAACGTTCTTTAGTTGTAATTCAACCAAACTATTGCGCTTTAATTTAGGTTGAGCTAAAGTGTCTTTGACGATATTATTTTTATCTAAGGATAAATAAGTGATCTGCTCAGTTTTGTAGTCATAGGTTATTTTATAACGCTCCTGAGCGTAAAGGGAACTAATATTAAAAATAGTAAGGAGAATTAAGGCACTAATTGATTTTAGAGGGAAATTAATCATGTCAGAGTTTTTTTAATGCTTATTGTTATGGACTAATACAATAGTCAGGCCATAAATTGTATTGTAATTTAATAGTTATACTTATTCTACGGATGTTTATGAGGAAAATAGTCGTGTACTAAACCGTAATTTTACCTTTTCTAACCTTTTTTAAATACCGACTCAAAGATTTGTGTTTATTCTTTTTAGCGGTCCATTCTGGTCGTTTTTTTCTATAATTTTTACTGTTTACACTGAGTCCCATTTTTAAAAGTGACACCACCATATCCTTGTTACCGGTTTGGGCAGCAAGGTGTAAAAGTGAATCTCCACCATTGGTAACTGCATTGATATCTGCACCATACGATATAAAGAGTTGAGCCATATCTAACTTATTATTCATTACTAGGGTTTGTAAAAGAGTATATGTATAGTCTTCACCTGAATCAGGCAATAGACCACTATCTAGCAAAAATTTTAAGGTATCATTAGTGTCACTATTCAAAGCCGCATTTAAAATCAGTCGACTGTGCTCATCAGTTAGTTCCTCTTTGGTAAGTTCTAAAATGGTTTCCAAAGCTGTCCTATTATTACTTTCTATTGCTGCTATTTCTAATCTTCCAAAGTCATTTGCATAATAGCTATCAAATATCCATTCATATACAGACCATGCTTCAAAACGATCATTAATTTGATTGGTAATTGCATACTCAAGATTCTCGTATACTGCTTTAAATAATACAGAATATGGAATTTCAGTAATAATATGTGCCTGACTTCCAACACTAACACTTTGCTCATTACTGAAAACTACATTTCTCACACAGTTACATTTAGGA
Source organism: Winogradskyella sp. (assembly GCA_013002225.1). Classification (GTDB taxonomy): domain Bacteria; phylum Bacteroidota; class Bacteroidia; order Flavobacteriales; family Flavobacteriaceae; genus Winogradskyella. The sequence continues at coordinate 895 of JABDKL010000042.1, read as the reverse complement.
TCGTAGTAATAGTCAGCTGTAAATTCATCATCATTATTATACCTTCTCGCCGCAGTTCTCACACAGATTCCTTCTATCCATCCGCGATAATCAAAAAAAGGTCCACCCGAATTGCCTGGAAAAATATCATTATTAGTGATGAAATAATTTGATGGTACATTATCTTTAACTACGGAATTTGTTGAGAATTTAAGAGGTAAACCAGATGGGCCACCAATTGCATATATTGGCGTATTTATGGAAACCTTACCGCTAGTTCTAAATCTGTATGGAGATCTTTCCGATTTTCTACTTAATCGAATTATCGAATAGTCAATGTCATTTTCCCAGTCAAAATGGGATGCAATTATACTTTCTGCTTCATAAATATCTTGAGGGTTTACCTTAACATATTTGTCTTGAACAATTTCAGATTCTGATGTATAATCAAACACCCAATAATATGCATTAGCTTCTTCCAAAGTATTTATGCAGTGCCCTGCCGTAACTAATATATCGGGCGCAATCAAAAAACCCGTGCAATTACCTATAGTAGGCTGATCAAGAAACTTGACATCACGTGCAAACCGATCTGTGTCGAATTGATAAGACAGTCTTTCTCTAAGAGACGTCGCACTAAAATGACTGTCACCTACTAACAAATATTTAGGTACCATAACGGCAGTTGCCCTAACAAATTCTTCAAAACCAGTGGCATACTTTACTTCCTTACGATCATCTTTGCCAAATATGCCTCTGGTAACTTCGGTGCCTGGCTCCGCAAATGGATACTGAATTTGTAATGAATCGAGCTCTTGAGAGGATAAAATAAAACTATAGGTTGCAAGAATGAGGCATAAGATAAAACGTTTCATTGTAAGGGTGTTCTTATGGATTAATAGCTTGTTAAAGTTAT
>JABDKL010000022.1 GCA_013002225.1 Winogradskyella sp. | reverse complement strand
ACAGCCAACCAAAAACATTGGCAGCAAAACCGCATAGACCTGCTTACGGTACAGATGGTGATTATTTTTCGAAACCTTCTACTGAAGATATTTTTGAGGCTGTTTACGATATTATGCATGAAGCGAGCCCTTTTGATTTCCCAAAGCTGAGATAATTAGATTAAATTCAAGTTTAAAACCGAAATTTAGTATTTCGCGATTGTAATTGTTAGAGTCTAACATTACTTAAATTGGTCGCGAATGGTTTTATATTTTTTGTCGTATCTTTTATAATTCATTTTTGAATATAAATAGGATTTATATTTAGGCTTAATCCGGCTACCTACTTACTAATTACAAAATTGCCACTGCGTTAGATTTATAGTCTGCCTTATATAATTTAATGCTAGTGTCTGGACGCTTTGTTATAGATCTTATAATAAGTAAGATTTATCAGTAAAGTTTAAATCAGTTTTATGAAACTACTTTTAACAACACTTAGCATTTTTCTAATTTTAATAAACATAAATGCGCAAGATTCAATTTCGATCCGAGATTTCGAAAGTTTAAACAATACACAGTGGGTAGGCACATTGACCTATAAAGATTATCAATCTGGAGAGTTAATAAATGTGAATACTACTATGCAATTTTTTATCGAGGATAATAATTTAATGTCCAATGTTCAATATACTTACGAGCCAAGCAAAAATTATAAAAGTAAGATAAAGATTAAAAATAATGATACCCTTTTTGGCACTGAGCAAATTGTTAGTTTTAAAGAACTTGACGGCGAAATAACCTTCATTACAAAATATAGAGGAAAAGACAACGGTAAAAAAGCCGACATGTATATGACTCGTAAATTGACAGATTCAACTTTTTCAATTATAAAAAAGGTGGTTTACCTAGAAACCAATGAGAGTCTTATTCGCAATTCTTATATTTTCACTAAAATTGAATAGTTTGAGCAATCTAAGGCTATAAAGCCTATTTAATATATTTATATAGCGAACAAAGTTGTATACAAGCCACACCTGAAAAAATAGTATCTTCTAGTGTTGACATGAAGGTTGCAAAAAAATGCTAAAGACTTTAGAATCAGAGATAACTTTACCTCAAATCCATAGACTGAAACCATAAATTTAAATGTAACAAATAACAAGGGCAATTACGAAGTTACACTAACCCAAAAAACAGTCACAGACCAAATTCAGTTTAATTTAGATAATAGAGTCATTGATTTTGATTATAAACCAGTAATAATTAGTTACAAAGCCATTTTTAACAACCTGAATGAAATTAGCATAATAAAACCATTAAATTCATATACATTTAAAACACTTAATTAAACGAGTGCTTTTTTTATATATTTATTTTTAAATTGAATACATGCTAACTAAATCAGATAAAACCAACCTCAGAAATACCATTTTTAGACATTTAGACGGTATAGCCACTTCCACCTCTTCCTATGCACTTTGCCAAAAAGGTGTTTTAGATTACTTGTTAGAAAACGAAACGGTCACAATTGAGGAATTGGGTAAAGAATTTAAAGCAAATGAAGGTTATCTCAATGTTGCACTTCGCGTACTAAGCGCCCAAGGCTGGTTAAAGCAACATGTAGATAATAAGATTGATACGGTTACGTATTCTACGAATAAAGTTTCTAAAAAAGCCTTCCGTTTAGTTCATTTATACGCAGATGTTGTTAATTTACTTAAATACTCGGATCGTTTTGCCCAGGAAAAAGTAATAAGTACAGATGCTTTCATAATCTTAGAGCAAATATTTAAAAAATTTGAGTCTAATTATGGATTGGATATTTCTGATGAGGACTCAATTGAATTCCAAGTTTATAAGCACATAGAAGGCGTAATTGCAGGACCAATAATTGTACTTTTGGGCGTAAACGGTTTGTTCCATAAATACTTTATGGAAGCGTCCTTTACTGCTGAGGAGTATCATAAAGATCCTGAGAGTTTTAAAAAAATACTTAATTATTTCACACACTTAGGCTGGTTTAATAAAAAGAAAAACACCTATCAATTTACAGACAAAGGGTTATTCTTTGCCAAACGTGCAAGTGCTTATGGCGTTACAGTATCATATATTCCGACCTTTCTTCAACTGGACGAACTTATTTTTGGTAATCCGTTGGTTTTAAAAACCAAATCAGCTAATGATACCGAAAAACATGTACATAGAGAAATGAATGTTTGGGGAAGTGGTGGCGCACATACCACCTACTTTAAAGTGATTGATAAAGTAATTATAGAGCTATTTAATAGACCTATAGATGAACAGCCAAAAGGAATTTTAGACATGGGCTGTGGTAATGGTGCCTTTATAGAACATATTTTTAATATTATTGAGCAACAGACAATTAGAGGAAAAGTATTAGATGATTATCCTCTGTTTTTGGTTGGAGCCGACTTTAACCAGGCTGCATTGAAGGTAACAAGAGCAAATCTTATTAAGGCAGATATTTGGGCCAAAGTAATTTGGGGTGATATAGGCAGACCAGATCTATTAGCAACAGACCTAAAAGAAGATTATAATATTGATTTAAAAGATTTACTCAATGTGCGTACATTTTTAGATCATAATCGCATTTGGGAACCACCTCAAAATAAGCATAGCATTATGAGTCAGTCTACTGGTGCTTATGCCTTTAGAGGTAAACGCTTAAGTAATAATGAAGTTGAAGCATCCCTATTGGAACATTTAACCAAATGGAAGCCATTTGTTGAAAAATTTGGGCTTCTCATTATAGAATTGCACACTATAGACCCAGGCTTAACAGCTAAAAATCTCGGAAAAACTGCTGCTACAGCTTACGACGCTACACATGGCTATAGTGACCAGTATATTTTAGAAGTCGATGTATTTAAAACAATTGCGGAGAAAGCTGGTTTAAGACCAGATGACAATCATTTTGCAAGATTTCCTGATAATGAACTGGCAACAGTGAGTATTAACCTCTTAAAAGGTGTAGAATAGTTTTTATGAAAATTGAATCGATAGTCACCATAAAAAAAGAATTGAAGCATTTATCCAAGGAGGAGTTGTTAGAATTATGTTTGCGCTTGGGGAAATTTAAAAAAGAAAACAAAGCACTTCTCACCTACTTATTGTTCGAGGCTCACGACGAAGATGGCTATATCGCCAGCGTTAAGTCTACCTTAGACGAGCTATTTGAAGGCATAAATACCGATAGCTACTTTTACATGAAGAAAACCATTCGGAAAATATTAAGGCAAATAAGAGTCTATAGTCGTTACTCCTTAAAGAAAACTACTGAAGTAGAACTTCTCCTCTATTTTTGCGAACGATTAAACACCCTCAAACCCTCTATACATAGAAATACAACCTTAAGCAATCTGTACGAACGACAAGTGCTTTCGATTAAGAAAAAAATTAGCGTTTTACACGAAGATCTGCAATATGATTATAATCTACAATTGGAAAATTTAGAACATTAATTATTGTTCTGCTTCTTAGCCTTTCGGCTTCCTTCATACATTTCATACTTCACCAAACGCGCTTCTAGCTTTGCATTGAATACCTTTATTTTACGCGAAGGTCTTAGACCTACAGATTTTAAAGCTTCGAGATTAGAAGTAATTAGCCAGGCATTGGTGTTTGGATATCCATGTTTTAATGTAGAGCCAATATTGCCGTAAAATTCTTCAACATTCAAATTTTCTAAACGTTCGCCATACGGTGGATTAAAAACCATGTGAAGTTTATCCTCACCCGCTTTTTGGGTTTTAAAAAAGTCTTCATGCTGAATATGTATAAACTCATCTAAATGCGCATTTTTAATATTTTCTTTTGCTTTGGCCACTGCAGATGGTGATTTGTCGTAACCTAAAATTTTATAATGAAAATCACGCGTTTTCTTAAGAAGGGATTCTTCAATTTTTTCAAATAAATCAACATCCCAGTCTTCCCATCGCTCAAATGCAAACTCTTTTCGCATTAAGTTTGGCGGAATATTACATGCAATCATGGCCGCTTCTGCAAGCATGGTTCCACTACCACACATTGGGTCCATAAAATCGGTTTGTCCATCCCAACCACTCATCATAATTAAACCAGCTGCTAAAACTTCATTTATCGGTGCAATATTTGTTGCACTTTTATAACCACGTCTGTGCAGTGATTCTCCAGAGGTATCTAGAGAAATTGTACAACGTTGACGATCAATATGTACATTAATTTTTAAATCTGGAAAACGTAGATCTACATCTGGTCGAGTGCCATCCTTCTCTCTAAACCTATCGACTATAGCATCCTTAGTTTTTAAGGCAGTATATTGAGAATGGGTAAAGACACTATTATGCACAGTAGCATCGATTGCCAGCGAACCCGTAGGTTTTAGATAGTCTTCCCATTGCATTCGCTTTACATTTTTATACAAGTCTTCTTCCCGTGTAATTCTAAAGGAATGAATCGGTTTTAAAATTTTAATTGCGGTACGCAGCCCTAAATTAGACTTATACATAAAACCTTTATCTCCAACAAAACTTACATTTCTTACACCTTTTTCTACCTGCATGGCGCCGAGTTGAGTAAGTTCTTTTGCTAAAATATCTTCAAAGCCAAATAAAGTTTTGGCAACCATCTTAAAATTATTGTCCATATACTACGTAAAATAGAATGCAAAAATACAGTATTTTTGCAGGACATTTAAGATTATGACTCAATCAGCTAAACAATGGTATGCTTCGTGGTTTGACACGCCTTACTACCATATATTATATAAAGACAGAGATTATTCCGAAGCCCAAGGGTTTATGGATAACCTAACAAACTACCTTAACCTTCCTGAAGGTGGTAAAATTCTGGATTTAGCCTGTGGTAAAGGCAGACATTCTGTATATCTAAACTCATTAGGATATAAGGTTATTGGCGCAGATTTATCTGAACAAAGTATTGCTCATGCTAAACAATTTGAAAATGAGACTTTAAATTTCAAGGTTCACGACATGAGCAAACCCTATCCGGATACCTTTGATGCTGTATTTAATTTGTTCACAAGCTTCGGTTATTTTGAAGATGAAAATTGTAACCTTGAAACTATTAAATCGATTAAATCTGAATTAAGTGAATACGGTTTTGGGGTGATTGATTTTATGAATGTAAACCACGTCATTGATAATTTAGTTGTTGAAAATATTAAAACGGTTGAAGGTATCGACTTTCATCAAAAACGACGTTTAGAAGAGGGTTATATTATTAAAGATATTAGCTTTGAGGTTAATAATGTCTCTTATGACTTCCAGGAACGTGTTAAAGCTTTTACTTTAGAGGACTTTCAGCAATTATTCGAAAAAGCAGGTGTTTATCTTTTAGATGTTTTTGGCGATTATAAATTAGGAACTTATCATCCAAAAACTTCAGAACGATTGATTATGATATTTAAGTAGTATTATGAACAAATACTTATTTCCCATATATGCCATTCTTATTGGTGTAGTTATTGCATTTATTACTAAAAAACAGAAGTCTGTACACACCAAGCTGTTATTATCGTTTAGTGGTGCATTTTTACTAGCATTAACACTATTTGATCTATTACCAGAAGTTTACCATCATCTTGAAGCAAAGCAAACAGGTCTGTTTATTATGTGTGGTATCCTGCTTCAGATTATTTTGGAATTTTTCTCAAAGGGTGCAGAACATGGGCATGTACATATGCATAAAAGCAACACCATCTTTCCTTGGTTGCTATTTTTAAGTTTATGCCTTCATAGTTTTTTAGAAGGTTTTCCTATTCACCAGCACAACGACATGGTATATGGTGTATTAATACACAAAATACCCATTGCAGTCTTGATAACCGCATTTTTATTACAGTCTAGTTACAGTAAACTACAAATTGTAAGTTTTCTAATAATATTTGCGTTAATGACACCTTTAGGTACATACATTTCTAATAATTTAGATATTGCATCGGCCTATATTAATATTATAAACGCGGTAGTTATTGGAATTTTTCTGCATATCTCTACCACTATTTTATTTGAATCTAGCGAAGGTCATAAGTTTAATTTAACAAAATTAATTGTGATCTGTCTGGGAGTAGTCATTGCTTATTTTATCTAGATGTTTAGCAAGGAGGAAAGCCGATTATTAAGAGAAGAATTCTGGACGAGCTTTGGCAAATCATTTCCAAGAAAATGGATAATGTATAACACCAAAATTAAAGGCCTGTCTTTTAAATTTCATTTCGACACTAAATCTGCATTCGTGGCATTAGATCTTGAGGACGATCTGGAAAATCGCATTAACTGCTGGGAAAAGTTAATTGCGCTTAAAAGTATTTTACACAGCGAGTTTTTACCACAGGCCAAATACGAGGAGGAATATTATTTAGATAATGGCAAAGAAATATCTCGCATCTACGTATCCCTAAAACAGAAGGTGTCCATCCATAATAAAAATACCTGGCGTGATGTTATGGAGTTCTTTTACACCAAAATGAATTTATTTGAAGCCTTCTTTGACGAGTATCGTGACATTATAAAGAGTTAATTTAGTTATTTTTCTATAGCAGAGAAAATCTTAATTTTAAGTTTCAAAATTTCCCATAGTTATGAATTATTCTAATTTAATTGCAAATCACCTCAATCAAGTCTACTTTGGAGGGAACTGGACAGCCTCAAACTTAATGGCTGTCTTAGATGATGTATCCTTGGATAAGGCTTCCACTAAAGTCAAAGATTTAAATACAATTTTGGCTTTAAGTTTTCATATTCATTACTATTTAAAAGGTACTATGGATGGGATTAAAAATGGTGAATTGACCATTAGAGATAAATTTAGTTTTGATCATCCTACTTTGAGTACCGAATCGGACTGGCAAGACTTTAAGAATACTATGTGGGCAGAAGCCAAAGAATTTATTTTACTTATAGAGAAATTGGATGATCAACTATTGCACTCTGATTTTATTGATAAAAAGTATGGTAGTTATTATAGAAATCTAATGGGTATTATTGAGCACACGCATTACCATTTGGGGCAAATTGTTGTGCTTAAAAAAATGATTGATTTCGCTTAGATAACGTATTTAAATATCATTAAAAAATGGCAGATTGCGCCTCCCAATACGAACAAATGCCAAATTACATGATTATATGGTAACCTTTGTACCGCATAGAAAACAATTCCGATGGTATAAAAAGCCCCTCCTGCCATTAGCCAAAATATACCATTAGCGCCAATAACTTGGGAGAGATTATCGAAATCAAAAACGATTAACCAGCCCATAAATAGGTACAATAAAGTAGAAAACACTTCAAACCTGCCGGTAAAGAACAATTTTAAAATTACCCCAATACCAGCAATTCCCCATACCACATAAAATAGGGTCCAACCCAAACTATCTGACAAAGAAATTAGCAAAACAGGTGAGTAAGTCCCAGCAATAAGGAAATAGATACTTATATGATCTATAATTCTAAAATAATGTTTACGTTTTTTACTGGAAACAGCATGATAAAAAGTAGAGGCGAGAAATAAGATTATTATTGAAACACCATAAACCACAACACTAAACAAATTCCAGGGCTTAGTACTGTCAGAATACATTAATAATAACACTAAAGCCAGTATACCAAATACAGCTCCAATGCCATGTGTCCAAGCATTTAATTGCTCTTCTAGTTTAGATTGAACACGCATGCTTAACTCTTAGATTTACTTTTTGACTTAGGTTTAGGCTTAGACCATTTATTAACACTGGCATAAAAGTCAATATCAAATGCTGGGCGCTGTCGATCTATTTGCTGATTTTGAAATGCACGTTGCAGTATATCCTCTATTAAATAATCTTCCTTCACATCAATTGGGCTGAACTCTTCTTTAAGAGAAATATTAAATAATTTTGCAGTGCTATTAAACCAAAAAGCTCTCCACCCATTTCGGAGCTCTTTAATGAGATTAAAAGTTGTTTTTCCGGTTTGCCTATGGATTAACTTCACGAGAATTTGTCCTTCAGTTTTAGTCAACTTTTTTAGTTCTGCAGAAAATTCATCTTCAATATATTTTTGGATCACTTTAGCATACTTTTTTTTGTCACGATTGCGCTCCAAAGATGCCAAACGCTTTTGTAAGGCTTCTAAACGTTCTGCAGCTAGCTTTGCATAGGGATAGACTTTTAGTGTTTTTCTTCTCAAAATAATATAACGAATTCGTGCATCACGATCTTCAAAATGGAGATTTGGTAACACCAGGACTTCATCTAATTCTACAGAAGTAACCGGTATTGAGTCTCCCTCTATAATAATGTAATGTACTTGAGTCGTATCTTGTTTTACAGGATCTTCCTGAGCAAATGCAAATACAGATATAAATAATGCTATGTAGGTAATATATTTCATTATAATGTCTTATACTAAAACCGTTCCAAAGTCTAGTATACTATAAGATTCAAAATTAAGAATTAATACACCCTTTAACCTTAAATTCGTATTAATATTATTATTTTTAGTGAAAAATTTTAACACATGGCTAAAAAGCAATTGCTCACCAAAAAGTCTATGGACTTTTTAGAAAAATACTTAAATAATGCTTCACCTACAGGATATGAATGGGAAGGTCAGAAAATATGGATGGAATACTTAAAACCGTATGCAGATGAGTTTATTACAGATACTTACGGTTCAGCTGTAGCAGTCATAAATCCTAAGGCAAAGTTCAAAGTAGTAATCGAAGGTCATGCTGACGAAATCTCGTGGTATGTCAACTATATTTCAGACAATGGTTTACTATATGTGATTAGAAATGGTGGTAGCGATCACCAGATTGCACCTAGTAAAATTGTTAATATTCACACTAAAAATGGTATCGTAAGGGGTGTTTTTGGATGGCCTGCGATCCATACCAGAAATAAGTCTAAAGAAGAGGCGCCTAAACCAGAAAACATTTGTATCGATATTGGAGCAAAAGACAAAGAAGAGGTCGAAAAAATGGGTGTACATGTAGGTTGTGTGATTACATATCCTGATGAATTTCATATTTTAAATAAAGACAAATTTGTGTGTCGAGCTTTAGACAACAGAATGGGTGGTTTTATGATTGCCGAGGTTGCGCGTTTGCTTCATGAGAATAAGAAAAAATTACCTTTTGCACTATATGTAACTAACTCTGTTCAAGAAGAAATAGGGCTCAGAGGTGCACAAATGATCACAGAAACCATTAAGCCTGACGTTGCTATTGTAACGGATGTTACTCACGATACCACCACACCAATGATCGATCCTAAAAAGCAAGGGTTGGCAAAAATTGGAGATGGTCCTGTTGTAGCCTATGCGCCAGCAGTACAACAAAAATTGAGAGACTTGATAACAGATACTGCCGAAGAAAAGAAAATACCATTTCAACGTGCAGCACTATCTAGAGCCACAGGAACAGATACAGATGCATTTGCTTACAGCAATGGCGGTGTGGCATCTGCATTGATCTCTCTACCATTACGTTATATGCATACCACTGTAGAAATGGTTCATAAGAGTGATGTGGAAAATGTGATTAAGCTTATTTACGAATCTTTATTAAAAATTGAAGACGGAGAAACATTTAGTTATTTCGATTAAATAAAGGCCTCTCTAGAAGAGGCTTTTTTATCTTTAAATTCTATAAACTCACTATGGTTTTAACATCTCAGAAACATTTGTTTAATATTCCTTCGGATGTCACATACTTAAATATTGCCAGTCAATCTCCTGCGTTTAAAGCTATTTATGATGCTGGCCTTGAAGGGCTAAAGCAAAAAAATCAACCGAATACGATTGCTATTTCGGATTATTTTGAACCTGTGATAGAACTTAAAAAACTATTTGCACAACTTATTGGTGCCAAAGATTATAATCGAATAGCTACAATTCCCTCCGTTTCCTACGGAATGGCAACAGTTGCCAATAATGTAGTATTAAAAAAAGGTGATGAAATTTTAGTTATCGATGAGCAATTTCCAAGTAATATATATGCCTGGAAAAAACTTGCTGAGAAATATGATGCAAAAATAAGAACTATAAAGAATCCCGGTGATTCCAAGCAATGGAATACATCAATTTTAAATGCTATAAATACGAATACTGCACTTATTGCTATGGGGAACATTCATTGGTCCAATGGTTGCCTGTTTAACTTAAGTGCAATTAGTAAAAAAGCTAAATCTAATAGTGCATTATTAATTATTGATGGTAGTCAAACTATTGGAGCACTCCCCTTTTCTATAGAAGAGATTAAACCAGACGCCCTTATATGTGCTGGTTATAAATGGTTATTTGGACCTTATGGATGTGCTTATGGCTATTTTGGACCGTATTTTGACCAAGGAAATCCGATTGAAGAAAACTGGTCCAATCGCCTTCATAGTGAGAATTTTGCAGGACTTACAAACTACGAGTCTGACTACAAACCAATGGCAAACCGTTATTCTGCAGGAGAAAGTGGCAGCTTTATTTATGTAAAGATGCAAATTGCAGCACTTAAACAGGTGTTACAATGGACACCTTCTGCTATTCAAGACTATTGCAAACAAATATCATCAGAAGCCGTATCAGCATTAAGAGCAATAGGCTGCGAAATAGAAGAAGATGAATCTAGAACCCATCATTTATTCGGAATTAAATTGCCTTCGAATATGAATGTTGATGCTTTTAAAAAAGAATTACATAACAAGAAAATTTTTATTTCCTTTCGAGGAAATTATATCAGAATTTCTTGCCATTTATATAATACGGCCGATGATTTTAAACCTTTAGTGAATTGTTTAGCCTCACATTTGTTATAAAAGTATTGTGGAAGAAAAAATCGATATAGTCACAAAAGAAGGAGAACCAACGGGTAAAACAGCTCTAAAATCTGAAGCACATAAAAACGGCTGGTATCACAACACCATCCATTTATGGTTGTACACCAGCGATGGTCAAATTTTATTACAGCAACGCTCTCATAAAAAAGCTATATTTCCTTTACTTTGGGATGTTTCAGTAGCCGGTCATATTAATGCTAGTGAAACATTTACAGAAGCAGCTTTAAGAGAAACTAAAGAAGAAATTGGATTAGAGTTAAACCCAGATCAGCTCATTAAAATAGGTGTTCATCTTTATGAGTCTTCCTACAAAGATGGTGCTATTGCAGATAATGAATTTCATCACGTTTATATTTCAGAATTACCTGTAGACCCTAACCAGCTTATACCACAAGAAGATGAAGTGGAAGCCTTAAAATTGGTTAGCATTAATGAGTTTAAAAAATTATTACATGATAGTGCTGCTAACAACCATTTTGTAACAACAAATAAGCAGTATTACTATTTTGTTCTAAATGCCATAAAAAAACAATTACATAAATGAACTTACTCTTATTAGCAGTAGCACCTGTAATGGCTATTATTCTATACGTCTACTTTCAAGACAAATATGAAAAGGAGCCCAAAGGCTTATTATTAGTTAGCTTTATTCTAGGCGCTATAGTTAGCATTTTAATTGTTACGGTAATCTATTTATTTACTGGGAATTTTATTCCGCTAACAGACGAGTATAGTATATGGCAACAGTTTATACAAGCCTTTATCGTCGTCGCATTGTCTGAGGAATTTAGTAAATATATTATTGTAAAGTATTTTGCACAGCCCAGAAAAGCATTTAATGAGCCTTATGATGGCATTGTATATGCAGTGATGGTATCCATGGGTTTTGCTTGTACAGAAAATATTATGTATGTTTTGGAAGGCGGATACGAAACTGCAATACTAAGAGCCTTTACTGCTGTACCGGCCCATGCTACATTTGGAATTCTTATGGGCTATTATATGGGTAAAGCCAAATTCGCAAACAACAGATTTATTCTAAATATGATTGGATTAGTTGTTGCTGTCCTTTTTCACGGAGCTTATGATTTTTTCTTATTTATTCGGTTTATTCCTGGTATATCAATTGGAGCTTTTGCATCACTTGTAATTGCAATTATTTTATCAAAGAAAGCCATCAAAAAGCATCAGGATCGGTCAGTTTTTAAAACTTAAAAATTATTTAGCTTCAAATCATTAATTTTATAATTTTGGTAGCGATTAAAATATAATTCCACAATAAAACACAATATATGTATAAAATAAAGGTGGATGCTTCACATCAATTTGAAGTCACAAAAGAAGATATAGAAGCATTGGATGCTATCGAATCTTCAAAAAATAATTTTCATATTTTACAAGATAACGAAACTATAAAAGCCTCGGTTATTACTTCTAATTTCAATAGCAAAACCTATTCAATCAAAGTGAATAACAATACCTACGACGTTATCATTAATGATGCTTTAGATCAACAAATAGAAGCTTTAGGGTTTGAGCTCGGAGCCTCTAAAAAAGTTGATGAGATCAAAGCGCCAATGCCTGGATTAATTTTGGAAATAAATGTAAGTGTTGGAGACGAAGTAAATGAAAATGATCCGCTACTTATATTAGAAGCTATGAAAATGGAAAATGTAATTAATTCACCCAGAGAAGGTATTATAAAATCCATTAGCGTGAACAAAGGTGAAACGGTTGATAAAAATGCACTATTAATCGAATTTGAATAATATGAGAAAGATACTTGTTGCTAATAGAGGTGAAATTGCGATTCGTGTAATGCGTACAGCCAAAAAAATGGGAATAAAAACAGTTGCCGTTTTTTCAGAAGTCGATAGAAATGCGCTCCACGTAAAATTTGCAGATCAAGCAGTATGCATTGGCCCTGCCCCATCAAATGAATCTTATTTGCGTGGTGATAAAATTATAGAAGTTGCTAAGGCGCTACACGTAGATGCGATTCATCCTGGTTATGGGTTTTTAAGTGAGAATGCCGATTTTGCAGAATTATGTGAGGCTCATGATATAATTTTCATTGGCCCTCGCTCCAAAGCCATTGAGGTTATGGGCAGTAAATTAGCTGCTAAAGACACTGTAAAGGCATATAACATCCCAATGGTTCCGGGAACTGATGAAGCGATTACCGACATTAATGAAGCTCAAAAAATTGCCAAAGAGATTGGTTTTCCAATTTTAATTAAAGCATCTGCTGGAGGCGGCGGAAAAGGTATGCGAATTGTAGAAAATGAATCTGAGTTTGAGTCACAAATGAATAGAGCCATTAGCGAGGCAAAATCTGCCTTTGGCGATGGTTCCGTATTTATAGAAAAATATGTGGGCTCACCAAGACATATCGAAATACAGGTCATGGCAGATATGCATGGTAACTATTTACATTTCTTTGAACGCGAATGCTCGATACAACGTCGTCACCAAAAGGTGGTAGAGGAAGCGCCATCCTCAGTTCTATCGGCAGGACTTAGGAAAAAAATGGGACAAGCAGCCATTAATGTAGCACGTTCTTGCGATTATATAGGCGCAGGTACCGTAGAGTTTCTTCTTGATGAAAATCATAATTTTTATTTCTTAGAAATGAATACCAGACTTCAGGTAGAACACCCTGTTTCGGAGTGGATTGCCGACGTAGATTTGGTAGAACTACAAATTAAAGTCGCGCGAGGCGAAGCATTAGCTATTAAACAAGAAGATTTAAAAATTAATGGTCATGCGCTAGAACTAAGAGTTTACGCAGAAGACCCAATGAACGACTTCTTGCCAAGTGTTGGCAACTTGGAAGTTTACAAGTTGCCTGAAGGTGACAACATAAGAGTTGATAATGGGTTTGAAGAAGGTATGGATATTCCTATTTACTATGATCCTATGTTATCTAAACTTATCACATATGGAGATACAAGAGAAGAGGCCATTGAGCTAATGATCAAGGCCATTGATAATTATCATGTAAAGGGTGTTGAAACCACCTTGCCGTTTGGTCGTTTTGTTTGTGAACACGAAGCTTTTAGAAGCGGGAATTTCGATACTCACTTTGTTAAAAAGTACTACTCACCTAGCTTACTTGAAGAACAACATAAACTTGAAGCAGAAATTGCAGCAAAAATTGCTCTAAAATGCTTTCAGGAAGATCAAAAATTATTAAGACTACCCAACTAAACAATTATGGATTCCAAAATAAAAACATTAGAAGAGAAACTTAAACAAGCTCAGTTAGGTGGTGGACAAAAGCGAATAGATAAGCAACACGCCAAGAAAAAATTAACCGCCAGAGAACGCGTATTATACTTGTTAGATGAAGGCTCTTTTGAAGAAATTGGTGCATTGGTAACCCATAGAACAAAGGACTTTGGTATGGCAGACCAACAATTTTATGGCGATGGTGTTGTTACTGGTTATGGCACAGTCAACGGACGATTAATTTATGTCTTTGCGCAAGATTTCACGGTGTTTGGCGGCTCCTTGTCTGAAACACATGCAGAAAAAATTTGCAAAATAATGGATATGGCAGTTAATGTCGGTGCTCCTATTGTTGGCTTAAATGATTCTGGTGGTGCTCGTATTCAGGAAGGTGTACGCTCTTTAGGTGGCTACGCTGATATTTTTTACAGAAATGTACAAGCCTCTGGTGTAATCCCTCAGATCTCTGCCATTATGGGACCTTGCGCTGGTGGCGCCGTTTACTCTCCTGCAATGACAGATTTCACATTAATGGTAGAAAATACCAGCTACATGTTCGTAACTGGTCCAAATGTGGTTAAAACAGTAACGAACGAAGAAGTTACAAGTGAAGAATTGGGCGGTGCTAGTGTTCATTCATCAAAATCTGGTGTAGCTCATAAAACCTCAACCAATGATGTAGAATGTCTTGAGGACATCAAAAATTTGTTAGGGTATTTACCACAAAGTAATCGCGAAAAACCTGAAGCCTTAAGTTTTGATTTGACAGAGGAAATTAGAAATGGTCTCGCAGACATCGTTCCTGAAAATCCTAATAAACCTTACGATATGCATCAAATTATAGAAGGCATTATCGATAAAGATTCCTTTTATGAAATTCATAAAAACTTTGCAGAAAATATTATTGTGGGGTTTGCTCGTTTAGGTGGTAAATCTATTGGAATAGTTGCGAATCAGCCTATGTTCCTGGCAGGAGTATTAGATGTAGACAGTTCTACCAAGGCTGCACGATTTGTGCGTTTTTGCGATTGTTTTAACATACCTTTATTAGTCTTGGAAGATGTACCTGGCTTTTTACCAGGTACGGATCAGGAGTGGAATGCTATTATAACTAATGGCGCAAAATTACTTTACGCGTTTAGCGAAGCAACAGTGCCAAGAATTACAGTCATTACCAGAAAGGCCTACGGTGGAGCCTATGATGTAATGAATTCGAAGCACATAGGTGCCGACATGAACTTTGCTTGGCCAAATGCAGAAATAGCAGTAATGGGCGCTAAGGGCGCTGCTGAAATAATTTTTAAACGCGAAATCTCCTCTGCTGAGAATAAGGAAGCTAAATGGAAAGAAAAAGAAGCAGAGTATGCAGATCTGTTTGCAAATCCTTATAGTGCTGCAGAACGTGGTTTTATTGATGAAGTGATCTTACCGCAGAATACAAGACGAAAATTAGTAAAGGCCTTTAGTATGCTGGAGAATAAAAAAGTTGTTAAACCTTTGCGAAAACATGGAAATATCCCACTTTAATTCATTATATTATAGCTAGTTACATGCAAATTACTTCATTATAACACCTTCTGTGTAATATTTTATTTTTTAATAAAAATTTAAGTACATTTTATTAAAAACAATAATCTATGGTATGCATGTTGCACGTATATCAACGAATTTTAAAACTAGTATAATAAATGAAAAATATAGTCTTACTTTTATTCATCTTTTTAGCCTTAAGTTGCGAATCACAAATAACCACAGATAAAGAAAATATCTCGGATGTCGCACAAACTAGAGAGCAACAAGACGATGTTCAACTACCTATAGAACCTGCTGATTCTATTGCAAAAATTGATGAACTTAGAAATAAACCATTACAAACAATTTTAGAAAAGGAAATTAATAGACATGCAGTATGGAAGGGCCTAGTAGCCAAGAAACTTATGGCCGTCGGTATTGTAGATCTGACCGATTTAAATAATATTAAATATGCCGGAATAAATGATAACAACATGATGTATGCAGCAAGTTTACCTAAAATTGCTGTATTATTAGCTGCTATGGATGCTCTTGAAAAAGGCGAACTGGAAGATTCTGAGGAAATCCAACAGGATATGAAACTTATGATCAGTAGATCTAATAACAGAGCTACAACCCGTATGATTGATCGCGTGGGATATGCTAAAATTGAAGAAGTCATGCGAGCACCCAAAAATCAGCTCTACGATGAAGAAACTGGTGGTGGTCTCTGGGTTGGAAAGCGCTATGGTGGTGGAGGTGACACAAATAGAGAACCTCTTAAGAATCTAAGTCATGCAGCTACAACCAAACAAGTATGTAGTTTTTACTATCAGCTTGTGATGGGAAACCTTATAAACGACGAACGTTCTGAAGACATGCTAGAGATAATGAAAGACCCTGCATTGCATCATAAGTTTGTAAACACTCTAGATAAAATTGCACCTAAAGCCGATATTTATAGAAAATCCGGTTCCTGGAGAAATTACCATTCGGATTCTGCATTGGTTTGGGGACCAAAAAGACGTTATATTATTGTAGCTTTGATAGATAATAATTTTGGTGAAAAAATAATTAGGGATCTTGTAGTACCTTTAGAAAAGGTTATGAAGAAAGCCCGAACTCTAGAGCAGGAACAGAAAATATAAATATTTTAAGTGATTAGAAGCTTTTTAAATAAAACATTAGGAATAAGAGATGGTGAAATATACATCTCTTTTTTAATGCAGGTTTATATTTTTCTCATCATAACAGTTCTTCTTATAATTAAACCAATTGTTAATGCCTTATTCTTATCAGAATTAGGGGCTGAGCAATTACCTTATGGTTATTTACTAGTAGCTTTCATCGCTGTAGTTACTACTTATTTTTATAATAGGTGGGTCAAGAGGTTTTCTCTGTTAAGAATTACCAGTATTTCTTTACTCGTCTTTAGTCTTTGCTTTATAACTTTAGGTATTATTATCACCTATTTTAATTTAAACCATGCGCTACTGTATATCTATTATATTGGTGTATCACTTTTCGCGGTAATTACAACCTCACAGTTTTGGGTATTAGCAAACCTTGTTTTTAATAGTAGAGAAGCTAAAAGATTATTTGGTTTTATTGGCGCTGGCGCAATAGCTGGTGGAATCTTTGGTGGGTATTTAACCAGTATAATTGTTTCCAATTTTGGTAATGCGGTCGCAGTTGTAGTGGCTGCCGTTTTTCTACTAGCGTGTATTCCCATCCTCAGAAAAATATGGACTCTAAGAATTAAAAAACTAAATAGTTATGTTAGAGCTCAAAGAAAAAACTATGATAGCGAAACACATGAGCCCGCTTTACAGATAATTCGTAAATCGAAGCACCTTACCTACTTGGCTCTCATTACTGGGTTTGGTGTTATTGTGGCGAAGTTGGTCGATTTTCAATTTAGCGATTTCGCCAATAAGGCAATTCCCGATTCAGACGAATTAGCCTCCTTTTTTGGGTTTTGGTTTTCAACCTTCAACGTAATAGCTTTTTGTCTTCAATTATTTATTACAAACAAGGTATTGAGTAAACTGGGTGTATCCAGTACACTTCTGGTGCTTCCTCTTGGGATTGCTTTAGGAAGTTTATTATTCTTAACATTTCCAGAACTTTGGGTTTTGGTAATCATAAAAGGAATCGATGGCAGCTTTAAACAATCTATAAACAAAGCAGCAGTAGAGTTGTCTATAATGCCTATTCCTTTCAATATAAAGAACCAGGCTAAATCTTTTATTGATGTGGCAGTTGATAGTCTTGCCACGGGGCTTGCAGGACTTCTTCTTATCTTATTTATTAAGCGATTTAATTTACCTACCACTTATATTACAATAATCATCTTGTTGTTAGCATTTATCTGGATAGTCTTAATTTATAAGCTACGTGAGGCGTATTTCAATTCTTTCAGACAAAATATTCAAAGAAATTTAATGATAGACAGTATAAAGGATAAATCACTAAAAAAAGAAACCACTATTAATCTAACCAGAAGCATTCTACAGTCTAATGATGAAGATAAAATATTGAATGTACTGGAGCGATTTAGTATGTATAAAATAAAAACCTTAAGACCAGAGATAATAGCCCTGTTAGATTATCCTTCTAATAAAGTTAAAACAGAGGCCATTAAACAATTGTACGTATTAGATAAAGGAATTGCTTTAGAAAAGATTAAATCCCTAATTTATTCTAATGATGACCATCTGGTACACACCGCATTATCTTATATTTTAGAACACTCCAGTATATCACAGATTGACTTTTTTTCTGAGTATTTAGATCATAAGGATTCTTATATATCAAGTGCAGCACTATTGTGTTTGGCTGAAGAAGTTAGTGACAACGAAAGTTTAGGCAGACGATTTAATTTGGAAACGAGAATCGAAAAGCGCCTTAATGAACTATTCTTAGATGATAGTGAGACCAGGCAGGCTGATGTTGCTAAATTATTATTAACCATAGCACATTCTAAAAACCAAAAATTTTATCCATATATTAATGTAAACCTTCAAAATAAGAATCCATACATTGTAAAATTCGCTATTAAAGCAGCAGGTCTAACTATTGATGATCAATATATTAAAATACTCATTCAATATTTATCTGAAAAAAAATATAGAAAACAAGCACTAAAAGCACTTAAAAACTTTAGTAGCGGTATATCTAAAACTATTCTAAAATTAGAACAGGACGATCAGCTAAGTAATTCTGCAAAGCGGCATTTACCAATGCTTATTAAGTCATTTAATAACCAGACATCAGTAAAGGTGCTTTTAAAACTTCTTAAAAGCAGAGATGTACTAATCCGATATGAAGTCTCAAAAGCCTTACTTAAATTAAAGTCAAACAACGATGCGCTCTATTTTAATAAACGACGTTTAAAGAAAGAGATCATCAAAGAGTGTAAATACGGCAAGGAAACCTTAGATGCCTTAGCATCCATGAGAAATATTACAAACGTAAACCCTCACAATAAATACTCTGGCGATCAGAAGAGTGAAATAAATATTGCACGTGAAAGTATTATTGAAGTATTAGACGACCAATTAATTACGAGTCTAAAATCGATTTTTAAGTTATTGAGTTTACTCTATGATGAGGCAGATATAAAAGTGAGTTACTCAGGCTTAATGAGTGATATTAAAGAAGCACAGGTCAATGCTTTAGAATTTTTAGATAACCTGTTGCAGAGCCAGATTAAAACACAAATATTACCTCTAATTGAATATTATAATATTGAAAACAAGGAGGCATCTCCAACTAAACCTTTGGAAATAGAATTGATGGATGAGTTTACGCTTTTAAGCGTTTTATTGAAAAATCGCGGTAAACGAATTAAGTTAGAAGTCCTTCACCTTATAAAGGTATTAAATGATAAGACTTATATCGCTTTAGTGCGTCAAGAAACCATTAAAAACAACAGAGAGGTGGGCACATTTGCTAAAGAAACACTTATACTATTAAAAAATAAATTATAGTTATAGTCTAACCCTCTGCTTCGTTACCAGTATCCTCATCATCTTTATAAGGCACCTCTTTTACTTCTGGTTTTGTATTGTCCTTTGTAATTATATCATCTAATTTGCTAGCTAAATACATATGTGCTCCCGCCGAGTTTTTATTAAGAACATTGGTCATTAAGCAAACAATATATTTTACACCATTATCATGCTCAACAATGATCACTGAATTCATATAATTGAAAACATTTCCAGCATATGCTGCACAATTCGGATCCTTTTCTCGGTCGCATTTATAAAAACTCCCAGATTTAAAATACACGGCTGCATCATCTAATCGAGGGGATTTAGCATAGCGTATACGTCTATCAGTGAGATATAATAATCGTTTCATTTCTAAACTGGAATTTTCATCTATAACCTTTCCTTGTTCTAAAAGAACTAAATATTTCATTAAACCCTTTGGTGTGCCTATACTTCCACCTTTACGTCCTACATACCTACCTGCTGGTCTTGTGAACATACCCCCTAACTTCCATTCGTTTTCCGTAATACCTAATTCTCGTAATGGTTCATTTACAACTGTATTTGCCAAATTAGTTAATGAATCTCGTGAGGTCTCTTTAAAATAGGTTTCTGCCTGTTCTTCATTTAAGTTTACGTAGTCCGCACCAAAAGCAGCCATTAACATAGCTTCTCTATACATAACACTTGCAGCACCATTATTACTAACAGAAACCATATGGTCTAACCATTCGTAAAGTGAAAACACATCGCTTGCAATAACTTGTCGTTTAACAAGTTTGTCTTTTTCAATATCATATATAGGTATAGTATGATGATCTCCTGTTCCCCAATAGCGTGAAGACACCTTAATATCTTTGAGATACATAACCCGGTCTTCCCATGAGTCTGGACATATTTTTGCCAATTGATAAAACACAGCGTTTAATACAGCTATTTTACCTACACTTCCTGGTTGGTAGCCTACATTCTCTCGGTGTTCTGCATATTGTAAATTGTCTGGATTAGTCATGTCTAAAACAGCTGTAGAATAATTACCAGATGGAAGCACTCTTCTAATGCGATTTGCAAAATCTTTGTCTTCGACTAGTATTTTGTCTAAACTATCATCTACTGAGGTTAGGTTTAATTTTATATCCTCCAACCTTTTATAGGCACCTGATGGTATTCTGTTGTAAGGTACACTGTCGTCCACAAACTTTTGAATTTGATACAAACGCTTAATTCCTGTTCGTTCATAACCATCTATAGGATATATAGTAAATCCAAAAGAAATGGCTATGGCAACTACTACTGCAATTTTTAAAAACTTTTTCATAATTATAATTTGGCTTTACGATTTACAAATTTTGTTTCATCTATTACTGGCGTTATAGACGCTAAGTACTCCGAACTTTTGGCTGTTTTGTTCTCTACAAATGGCCTTATTTGAAAGAGCCATAACTTATTATCTTTAAACCCAAACTCAACATCATAAGCTTGTGAGTTAGTGGCAGAATCAGATTTCATTTTTGATCTTACTTTTTTTGCAATATTTCTTATATCCTCAATATTTTGTGCATTGAGAATTGGCGACTCAAAACCCGTATAGTGTGGTTTTGTGCCACCTGTTTGTGGCAATCTAATATAATCTGGTTGACGTGCTGGTGTTAATAATTCAACGCTTTCCTTAGAAATTAAACGTGTCTCTGCAGATTGACCATCTACTGCTCCACCTGCACCCCTACTAAACGCTACAGTGAGGTCGTCGTCATTGCCTGAGTTAATACCCTTGGTGATCATGACACCAGAGTAATCGACATCTACACTAGGAATTATTAATATTGACGGAAACACATTTTCTGGATTAGATAAATATTTTTGTCTCCATTTAAAACTACGTTCTGTATATGCAGAAGCCCATACTCTTTTTATACCATTTAGAATTTCGTCTTCGTTGAGAATATTAAACAAAGTTAAGTTGAGGCCTGCACCTGTAAACTCCTTTAGATCTTCCATGTTAGTATCACTCCTTAGAAACACAGGAATATCACCTAATCTATTACCGAAAATTTTTAAAAATTGGGATTTTAATTCAGAAATAAATACGGTTTTTAAATCTATATTAATAATAGCTTTATGTAACTTTTCTAGTGCTGCTAATTGAAATTTCTCAACCTCTGCTTCACTGGCACCTTGTTTTTTCATATCATTTGCGGAACTAAAGGTGTCATTGAGATACTCCCAATACGATTTAGACATACCTGGCATTTGCTGGTTCATGTGCTCTCTAAAAATACCAAAGGGTATAATTAACCCTTCTACGACATGTTCTGGAAATGTATTTTTTAACTCACCCAGATTAGCAGCTTTTGGTCCACAAAATTTACCAGAATCTTTAGCATCTACATTTCTCATGTTAATAACATCGGTCTTATTAAGTTGAATTTGTTCTATTGGTACCTCAACTACAGACTTACTACGTTCTTGTTTAGTAAATAACGCTTTTTCATCTGCAGACATTTCATCGGCACTTTTAAGAATTATATTGCCTTTATTAGAGACGGCATAAAAAACCGTTTCTCCATTCTTTGGTTTTAAAGCTTTAAGATTATCGTAAGTTAGAGCCGCATTTGGTATGCCAAGATTTCTAGCTAACAATTGAACATGAGAGACTAAGTTACCCTCAGATACCGTCATTATTCCGGCCACAGGTTTTAAATCTGCAGGTGGTCGTTCAAAAATGTAGATTTTTTTAGCGTCGACTTCAATTTGGTCTGGATTGCCATCGACTACGACCAACTCACCCATGGCATAACCAGGATTCAGACCTCTAAAACTATTGGCGTTGCTTATGTCTAATACTTCATTATTTAAATCTGTAATTTTAGTAAAGTAGTCTCCTAATTTACTCACGGCTTCTCCTAAGCCTAGGGCCACACTACTTCTTACTCTATCATCTATAAATCCATAGGCCAAGGGCTCAAATGCAGTGTAATCTTCTACAACTTCATTATAATTGGCTTTTGCCATTGCTGCACTCCATTCTACAACACTTCTGGAAATATTTAAAAAGTCAGAAAGTTTAGCTACGGTTAATTCATCTGCCGTATAAATATCATTTAATTTATTTTCTATAGTATTGTACTCCCAGGTCTCTATCAAGCCAGTGCCATGAGCAGCGCAGATCAAAGTTAGTATTTTGTGAAGACTTTGTTGTACGTTTTCAGGTTGCCATTCTTGAATTTTAGTTAAAAGATAATGTTCTAAATCATTAGAAATATCCAGTACTTCCAAACGGTTTTTTGCGGAAGCATAGGTTGTTATACCATTTCTGACAGCATGTAGCGCCTCGGTTACACTTAGAATAACTTCTTGCACATCAGAATCCTTATTTGTCTGCACAAAATCCAATAGATGTTTGGTTACTACACTAGAATTCGGTAACCTTTTAATTTGGCTTTCAAATTTCGAAAAATCCAATGGCGCATAATTGGCTTTCATGGTTTTTATTAACTCCTCAAAATCACCCTTTAGAGCTGAATTTAATTTAGAGCGATTTGCATCAAAAAAACGTTCAACAGCTTCCAAATCTGAAGCTTCGGGTTGTCCATGAATTTTAATTCTTAAATCCATAAAAGGACTGTATGCTTCGGAAATCGTTTTAGATTGGCTCCGCATTAGCTGTGCTAAATTAGAGTCTCCATTATGTGGAATATCTTTAAGGATCTGTCTAACTAAGTAGAAATTTTCGACTATAAAATCATCATTTATAAGAATGGTCTCAAAAAATGATTTCCCCCACGCTTCCTCGTCTTCGGACTGAATTGCACCTCTATAGAACTGACCTTTTCTTAAAACCCAGCCGTTATCTATACTAGCTAAATATTTGTTGATCTGGTATTGTTTTACACGATTATAATGATTGTCTTTATCCAGAAATTCATCAATTGCGTTAGAAGCCAAAATTTCTCCAAAGTATAAATTGTTTGATTCTCTTAATTTTAAAGCACTTTCCTTAAAACTTGCGTGTTGTATGCCACCACCAATGTCATCTGGACATGGGTCTTTTGGATCGCGTATAGTACCATCTTCACAAAACCACTTTATGCGGTAATACGGGCCTCTAATATCATTTTTATAGGATTCTACCAAATTCTTTACTTGCGTATCGGATAGTTTTTGGGCAGAGAGGGTTGGCAAAATAAAGGCTCCACAAAATAAGATTAACAGGTATTTCATTTTAAAGATTTTACGTGTAAAACAAAGATATTGTATAATAATATGGTTATGACAATATCTAAATGTATTTTAATCTATAGGGTTAAGATTAATACGAAATGCAACCATTTAACCTCAATCTGCAAGAATTAGCTAAGAATAACAAGTAATTTTTACTTGTCTAACATACGTCGGTGATAATTAATTTGACCCAAGTGGTAGGTAAGATGCATCGCTAAATGTATTAGAAAATATTCTGTACTTGTCGGCAACTTAAATACGCGATATGTATACTCTTTTTTTAAATCATCGTTACTAAGTTGTTTTAAGGCTAGCTCAATAATTAAAATAGTATCATCTATTTGTTTAGTCATTTCTTTCCGAGATATATTTTTTAGCGAAAACTCTAAATCACGTTGCCTTATGTAACCTGAGTCGCCTAAAGCTGCTCCAATAAAATGATTTAAATTACCTATTAAATGAAGACAAAGATTACCAGCAGTATTAGTCACAGAACCCTTAGTCTTCCAAATATTAGATTCATCTTTATACAAATTAATTTCTTCTTTTAACTTATTTAAATCTCTACTAAATAACTGGATTAATGACTGTGTGACCATAAGATAAGATTAACATATATTAATATAAGATAATAGTATATTATCTATCCAAAAATAGGTAATAATTGACTTACTTTTGCGCCATGCAAAATCAAAAAAGGTCTCAATTAGAGTTTGTAATATTAATGGCTGCTCTTATGTCTATAGTTGCCCTGTCGATTGATGCCGTATTACCTGCACTTCCTACAATAGGTGATTACTTAAGTAGTATAAACACAACTGAAAATCAAAAATTAATAACTACCATATTTTTAGGCCTTGGAATCGGGCAACTTATTTTTGGTCCGCTTTCTGATAGTTTTGGTCGTAAACCTATGGTCTATATTGGATTCGCTGTCTTTGTAATAGCCTCTATAATTTGCATTACGACCAAAAATTTTGAAATGATGCTTTTTGGAAGACTACTTCAAGGCATTGGTTTATCCTCTCCAAGAACAATGAGTATCGCTATTGTAAGAGATTTATATAGTGGAGATTATATGGCAAAAATTTTGTCTATTGTGGTTATGACATTCATACTCGTTCCTATAATTGCACCAATGCTTGGACAATTTTTATTATTACAATTTGGATGGAAATCGATATTCACGGTTAACCTGGTTTTTGGGCTTATCGTTATAATTTGGTTTTGGAGACGGCAACCAGAATCCCTGCATAAACGGTATAAAAAAGTCTTCAGTTTTTCAATTTTTAAAACAGGGACTATTGAATTTTTAAAAATAAAAGAAGCGGTTATTTACACACTATTATCTGGGCTTATTACAGGGTCATTTATGGTGTATCTGA
Organism: Winogradskyella sp.; assembly: GCA_013002225.1. Lineage (GTDB taxonomy): Bacteria > Bacteroidota > Bacteroidia > Flavobacteriales > Flavobacteriaceae > Winogradskyella. The sequence continues at coordinate 45,507 of JABDKL010000022.1, read as the reverse complement.
GCACCTCACAGCAGATTTTCCAGGTACAATATAATTTAGGTGAATATTTTCCTTACATTTTTGCCAGTCTTGCCATTACAATTGGATTAGCTACTTATTTAAATAGCGCTATTGTAATGCGTTTTGGTATGCTAAATCTTGTGAATCTTGCTCTAATTGCTTTTGTCACAATTTCGTTTATTTATATAATTCTATTTTGGTCTGGCAATAATCCAAGTATAGAAATCGTACTTTTATTTTTTACGCTTCAATTTGCAAGTATTGCCTTTTTATTTGGTAACTACAGAGCCTTAGCAATGGAACCAATGGGTCATATCGCAGGAATTGGCGCTGCGCTAAATGGGTTCATTAGTACCGTTATGGCAGTACCAATTGCTAATTATATTGGAAGTTTTGTTAAGACTTCTGTGCTACCCCTTTTTGTAGGCTTTTTCGTAACAGGCGTAATTGGAATGGTACTTTTTTATAGTTTAAAAAAGCCTAATAGAGAAAAATCAGGTTCAGCTTTAAAAAATTTCTAGTCCTCCCTTACCTTCTCTTAATATTTCTGGCGGATCGACAGATAAATCGATAATGGTTGATGCCTCGTTACCACCATACCCACCATCAATAACAATATCTACCAGATTATCCCATTTTTCAAGGATCAACTCTGGATCTGTTGTATATTCTAATACATCATCTTCATCTCTGATAGAAGTTGAAACAATTGGATTTCCTAAAGCATTGACCAAAGCTAAGGCAATAGAATTGTCAGGCACTCTAATACCTACCGTTGTTCGTTTCCTAAAGGGGTTTGGAAGATTTTTAGAACCTGGCAGAATAAATGTGTATGGACCGGGTAGCGCACGTTTTAAAATTTTAAATGTTGCGGTATCTATCTGCTTAACGTAATCACTTAGATTACTTAAGTCTTCACATACAAAGGAGAAGTTTGACTTTTCCAGCTTTACACCCTTTATTCTTGCGATACGTTCTAATGCTTTTAGGTTTGTAATGTCACAACCTAAACCATATACAGTATCTGTAGGATAAATAACTAAACCACCGTTTTTTAAGGTTTTTATAACCTTTTGAATCTCTTTTGGGTTTGGGTTTTCTGGATATATTTTAATAAAATCTGCCACTTTAAAAAAATGTTTGGCCTCTTTTACTTTTAGCACTAAAACGGTAGGCTGCTTAGAGTCTCTCTGCGCTAACTAGATTTATCAAGGCATTATTTTAATATTTTGCTGAACTAAATTTAGTTTTAAAAATAATCTTAATTTACAAAATAACAGGCATTTATTTTAAAATCTGAAGCTTAGCGAATCGCAATAAAAGTTTCTTAGTATCTCCTTTCTGAAATTTAATTTCTGCTTTAGCATCTCCTCCCTTACCCTCTATTTTAATCACTTCTCCTCTACCGAATCTTTGATGATTAACCAAACTACCAACCGATAACTTATTATCGAATAAATTGGTATTATCATTCGACTTTGTAAGCGGTTTCATTTTCTTAGGCGTACTAATTTTAAAGTTTTCTGGTTTCTTTTTCACGTCCTTCTTATTAATTCTCGCAGTTTTTGGCTTTGCAAATCTAATTTTATTGGGTTCTATATCTCCAAAAATTGAAGCATCCAGCATGGGGTTGAATTTTTGTTCTTTTAAAGGTGTTGTAATATTGACATACTCAGGTGCTATTTCTTCTATAAATCGACTCGGTTCTGCATCTATCAATTTTCCCCAACGATAACGGGATAAGGTATACGTAAGATAAGCTTGTTTTTCTGCTCTTGTTAATGCCACATAGAATAATCGTCGTTCTTCCTCTAACTCACTACGCGTATTCATGCTCATCGCACTTGGAAAAAGGTCTTCTTCCATCCCAACTATAAATACATGTCCAAATTCAAGCCCTTTTGCCAAATGAATAGTCATTAATGCGACATGATCTGGATCTCCTTTATCGCCGTCGAGGTCGGTTGCTAAAGCAACATCCTCTAAGAATTCTGCCAAAGAATCACCTGCATCAGCCAATTCAATTTGGCCTTCAACAAAATCCTTAATACCATTAAGTAATTCCTGGACGTTATCCATTCTGGTTACACCTTCTGGTGTACCATCTTTATTTAGTTCTCTTATTAGCCCGCTAGTTTTTGTAACATGTTCGGCTAGATCAAAAGCATTAGCGCTTTGGTTCATAACCTTATAACTTTCAATAAGGGTGACAAAGTCTTTGAGTTTATTTTTAGTCCCGTTATTAATATTTATCGATACGTTATCGATATCCTTTAAGATTTCATAAATAGTTTTACCTGTTGCATTGGCTGCAACAACTAATCGATCTATAGTGGTTTGCCCGATACCTCTTGCAGGATAATTGATTACACGTTTTAAGGCCTCTTCATCTGAAGAATTTAATATTAATCGCAAATAAGATATTACGTCTTTTATTTCCTTACGTTGATAAAAGGATAATCCACCATAAATTCTATATGGAATATCGCGCTTTCTTAAGGCATCTTCAATAGCACGAGACTGTGCATTGGTGCGATACAACACTGCAAAGTCACTATTTTGTAATTGCTTGTTCATTTTGGTTTCCCAAATGGTGCTTGCTACATAACGTCCTTCATCACCATCTGTCATAGAACGGTGTACAATGACCTTATCACCAATATCATTTGCAGTCCAAACAATTTTATCGAGCTTAGTTTTATTGTGTTCAATTACTGAATTTGCAGCACCGACAATATTTTTAGTAGATCTGTAATTTTGCTCTAGCCTGTAGACATTAACATTATCATAGTCCTTCTGAAAATTTAATATGTTATTAATATTTGCACCTCTAAAGGCATAAATACTCTGTGCATCATCTCCTACTACACAAATATTTTGAAAACGATCCGATAGCGCTCTAACTATTAAATATTGAGAGTGGTTGGTATCCTGATACTCATCTACTAATATGTAACGGAATTTGTTTTGATATTGAGCTAACACATTGGGAAATCGTGTTAATAATTCATTTGTTCGCAATAGTAGGTCATCAAAATCCATTGCTCCAGCCTTAAAGCAACGATCGACATATATTTTATAAATATCTCCCATACGAGGTCGTCTTGCCATAGCATCGGCCTCCATTAATTCTGGATTTTTAAAATAGGCCTTTACGGTTATAAGACTATTCTTATACGATGATATCCTGCTATAAACCTGCTTGGTCTTGTAGACATCTTTATCAAGCCCCATTTCTTTAATAATAGAACCCAAAAGCTTTTGCGAATCCTGTGTGTCGTAAATTGTAAAATTACTTGGAAATCCCAGATGGTGCCCTTCAAATCTCAATATTTTAGCAAATACTGAGTGAAAGGTTCCCATCCATAAGTTTTTAGCTTCACCATCCCCAACAATATCTGCAATTCTACCCTTCATTTCCTTTGCCGCTTTATTGGTAAAGGTCAGGGCTAGGATGTTAAAAGCATCTACTCCCTGACTCATCAGGTAAGCTATACGATACGTTAATACTCGGGTTTTGCCAGAACCTGCACCAGCAATGATAATCATCGGGCCGTCTTTCTGAATTGTTGGTGCTAATTGAGCTTCGTTAAGTTGACTTAAATACTTTTCCAAGGAGTAATTTTTTCGGACTGTAAAAATACGTATAGTCTTAGGTTTTTTAGGTATATAAACCTTAACAATTATAAACAATATATTAAAACTTGAGTTTTGGCAATTTTCAATATCTTAGTAAAAATTATAAATTTTATGAGAGCCTTTTTAGCATTATTCCTTATAGTATGTTCAATTTCAAATTCCCAAAATTCAATAGAAAAAGACATAATCGAAATTGAACCAAAATTGATTGAATGGCGACAACACTTTCATCAAAATCCAGAATTATCAAATCAAGAATTTAAAACTGCAGAAAAAATTGCCGCCCATTTAAAGTCTTTGGGTCTTGAGGTTCAGACTGGGGTTGCAATTACAGGTGTCGTTGGGCTTTTAAAAGGTGACATGCCAGGTAAAGTCGTAGCGCTAAGAGCAGATATAGATGCACTACCAGTAACCGAACGTAATAATTTACCTTATAAATCTGAAGTCAAAACAACCTTTTTAGGCACTGAAACTGGAGTAATGCATGCATGCGGCCATGATACACATATCGCTATTTTAATGGCTACTGCCGAAGTATTATCTAAACACAAGGATAAAATAAAAGGTACTATAAAGTTTATCTTTCAACCAGCGGAAGAAGGCCCACCACCAGGTGAAGAAGGTGGTGCTAAACTGATGATTAAAGAGGGTGTTTTAGAGAATCCAAAAGTAGATGTTATCTTTGGATTACACATTAATGCCGGAACGCCTGTTGGGACATTAAAATATAAAAAAGGCGGTATAATGGCATCAGTAGAACGATTTGTAATCAATGTTAAGGGAAAACAGACACACGGATCACAACCTTGGTCTGGTGTAGATCCTATTATGATTTCAGCGAAAATTATTGATGGATTGCAAACCATAATTAGTAGAGAGGCCAAGCTTACAGAAGAAGCTGCTGTAATTACCGTTGGTAAGATCACTGCCGGAACACGTTTTAACATTATTCCCGAAACTGCAGAGCTTATTGGTACTGTAAGAACCTTAGATCCAGACATGCGCTCTATGATTGAACGTCGCATGAAGGAAATGTCCGAAACCATTGCAAAAGCCTATGGAGGTGAAGCAACTATTTCATTTAGAAATCAAACCTCGATCACATATAATGATCCTGAGTTAACGGATAAAATGCTACCCTCATTAGAAAAAGCAGCTGGAAAGAATAACGTAAAACTTATGAAAGCAACAACAGGTGGTGAAGACTTTTCTTATTTTCAAGAGGTAGTCCCTGGTATATATTTCTTTTTAGGTGGAATGACACCCACGGATGAATCAAAAGGTGCATTTCCTCACCATACTCCGGACTTTAAAATCGATGAAAGCGGTATGTTACTTGGTGTAAAAGCCTTTACACAACTAACTTTAGATTACCTTAACGCCGACTAATTATTCTTTTCACCGTCTCCTTTGATTGCTGATTTTAAGCCAGACCTAATATTTTTCCATAAGAAATTAAATATTGATTTGGCGGTATCGCGATCTACATTATTGGCATAACCATATCTGAATCTGCTATCGTCATCTTTTGAATCGGCTGGAACAAAAAGGTTTACAATTCCAGTAAGAATACTTTTTTTCTCTCTACCATTATCTTTTAAGAGTTTTATTTTAAAATCGTCATATCTAATTTTAAGATCGATCTCAGACAGCGACGCCTTACCATTTATAGTAAAATAAGTTTGCATTACATCACCCTCTAAACGCAATTGCTCACTCGGTATGGTAAACTGGTTGAGTTGGGAGGCATTGAAATCTCCAATATCTGCCTTAAAAACAAAGCTATCTGTAGTATCTTGTACCTTAAAACTCCAGTCAGCTTCAATGGGTGTTGTTTTCATAAACTTACTATTTACTTTCGCGGACGTCATAGTATAGGATTCAATATTTCCTAATTGGTTAATTGATGCGTTTAAATCCGTAAACTTTAATTCCGCAGGATCCATATTTAAATCCAGTTTTTCTAAGTATTGTATATCCCCATCTGTTACAGCTACAGTTTTTAAGGCTAATTTAAATGACAAATTTCGCAATAGATTACTATATAAGGGCTTAAAACTAGTATCATCAGCTAAGGTTTTATCTCTATAAATTTTAGCACTAGGTTTTAGTATCGACGTAGAATCAGCTTTAAGATAAAATTCATCATTTGTATTGTAGCCAAGATCTAAATTAAACAGTCCTATTTCTTTAATTTTAATATTAAAATGGTCTCGCTCCTTCTTTATAATGTTAACATAATCCGGGATCTCATAATTAGTCATTAAATCAACGTTGATAGCTTTTAGCTCGTTTTTTGACAGATATAAACTATCAGATTTTAGACTTTCATATGGACTAATATTAAACATTAAATCCGTAAGTGAAAATTCATAATCCTGTGTCTGAATTACTGAATTCAGTGACTTTTCCTGCTGTTTAGGGTTTATGTCAAAGCCTTCAATTTTGAATTTTACATTTTCCGCTTTAAGTAATGTTGTATCTGTTTTTTTACGCACTATATTTAATTTTGATTCACTTAAGTCTATTAGATCAATAGTTAGGCGTTTTTTAAGTTTATCTTTAATCTTAGAATAATAGGATCCTGTTTTATCTGAAGGATTGTGCTTATAGACAATTAGAGCGTTGTTAAGAATTAATTCATTGATATGTATATTATCATCAATTAAATAATTTAAAAAATCAATACCATTCAACGCCACATTATCTAATTGCAAGCTGAATATTAGTTTTTGGGAAGTATCGCCAGTGATAGATAATTCAGAATTTACAAAGTGTATATTTCTGCTTAGGACATTAACTTCTAGATCGCTATAATTTAACTTAACATTTCTATCCAGATTATTAATTGCAGTTTCAATTTTTGATTTAATAACAGCATTAATTACAAATACACCTGTAACGCATAAAACCACAGTTATTAGAATGCCTATTATCCATTTTTTTCTTGTTATACTCATTTCATAAAGATAAACTTTCGATAAGTTTGGAACAATAATTTTTAAATATCTTTACTTTCTAATATTTCATTAATGAATGATCTCTTCAAATTTTTCAATGCTATTCCTTGGTGGCTATGGTTTGTTTTACTTCTTGTCATTATTGCAATACGAGACATAGTGCAAAGAAAACACACCATTAACCGCAATTACCCTGTATTTGGGCATTTAAGATATATATTAGAAAGTATAGGTCCAGAATTAAGACAGTATTTAGTCGCAAATAATAGAGAGGAATTACCTTTTAACCGTATAGAACGCGGTTGGGTTTATGCGTCATCAAAGAATGAAAACAACTATGAAGGCTTTGGTACCGATAGAGACATATTCTCACATCAACATGTGTTTGTAAACAATGCCATGTTTCCATTTAAAATTGGAGACAGTCACCCAAATGCAATAGATAATTCTTTCTTGCCTTGTGCAAGGATAATTGGTGCGTTTAATAATCGAAAAAAACCATACAGACCAGCTTCGGTTATAAATGTTTCAGCTATGAGTTTTGGCTCTCTATCAGCAAAAGCAATTGAGTCTTTAAACAAAGGGATTAAACTCGCAAACGCCTATCATAATACAGGTGAAGGAGGCTTGTCTCCTTACCACAGTCATGGTGGTGATGTTGTTTTTCACTTTGGTACAGGATATTTTGGAGTGCGATCAGAAGACGGAAATTTCTCTATGGAAAAGATGAAAAAACTGGTTGAAGATAATCCATTTATACGTGCTATTGAAATTAAGTTGTCCCAAGGGGCCAAGCCTGGAAAAGGCGGAGTTTTACCTGGCGAAAAAATAAGCAAAGAAATAGCCGAAATAAGAGGTGTTGAAGTTGGCAAAACCGTATTATCACCACCTAATCATAAAGCCTTTTCAACCATACCAGAGATGGTAGATTTTATTGAAGCAATAGCAGAGGAAACAGGCTTACCAGTTGGCATTAAAGCAGCCATTGGAAAATTAGAACAATGGAATGAGCTTGCAGACCATATGATTAAAACAGGTAAAGGTCCAGATTTTATAGCAGTTGATGGTGGCGAGGGTGGTACTGGCGCTGCACCACCAAGTTTTGCAGACCATGTGTCTTTACCATGGGTTTATGGGTTTGGTGATCTGTATAAATTATTTAAAGAAAAGAATTTAACCGAACGTATTGTTTTTATAGGTAGCGGTAAACTTGGGTTTCCGGCAAAGGCTGCTATGGCATTTGCTATGGGTGTAGATTGTATAAACGTTGCCAGAGAAGCCATGATGAGTATTGGATGCATTCAGGCGCAGGTGTGCCACACTAATCGTTGTCCTACTGGTATCGCTACCCAAAATAAATGGTTGCAACGCGGAATAGACATCCCGCTCAAATCGGAACGCTTAGCACAATATTTTAAGACGTTCCGGAAAGAATTAGTTGAAATTACGCATGCTGCGGGACACGAACATCCATGTGAGTTTACTATGGATGATATAGAAGTTAATGTTGATGACCATAATTTATCAAAAAATTTAAGTTCAACATATCAATATGATAAAGTAAAAGTTCCGTTTAATTCAATGCAACAATTAAAAGATTGTAAGTATCTTGGCGGAAAAACAGGAAATTAATTTTTATGGAACAACAACTTTTAGACCTATTAATGTACACCATACCTGCGCTTGTGACAGGTGCAATAGCTTTTTTATTTTTCAAAGAACATACTCAAAACGAAAACAATCGTCGTAATTTTTTAATCACTAAAGATTTACAAAAAGAAGCATTTCCATTACGACTTCAGGCTTACGAGCGCGTTACTCTTTTCTTAGAGCGAATTGCGCCAGCAAAACTACTTACGAGAGTAAATCCAATATCCTCAAATAAAGATGATTATGAAAACTTACTTATAGCAACAATTCAACAAGAGTTTGAACACAACTTGTCGCAACAAATCTATGTAAGTGATCAATGTTGGAGTATAATCTTGGCTGCAAAAAATGCAACAATACAGTTAATCAGAAAAGCTAACAAACACGAAAAAACAGATAGCGCTAACAAATTGCGCGAAGTCATATTAACAGAACTCATGGACAAATCGGCGCCTAGTAATGCAGCGCTGTCATTTATAAAAGAGGAAGTGAGCGACTTGTGGTAAACCGACCCTTAGTTTAGTCTATGTGCTTTTGCTCAGCGTAATCATATCCCTGTTGCCACCATTTTTGCATTAAACGCTTGCTAAATATTAATGAATTTTCAGTTAAACTTGTTGGTGTATAGTATAGATTAAGCTTTACATTTTTATTTTTTGCTGCAAGTTTACCAATAATGATATCACTTTTTTCTACCTGATTTAGTAAATGACCAAATAAATTCATCATTAATGAAAAGGGATTTTTACCAAGGATTTTTTGTTTCCCTAATGTTTCAGCTTCCAGAACAATAGCATCGACCTCTGTTGCCCCCCTTAAAATAGCTTCCCGAATGGGTATGACACATCCTAATCCTCCATCTGCATACTCATAACCATTAACCTTTGCTAAGGACATAAAAGGAATGTAATTGCACGAAATCCAAATCCAATTACAGAACTCCTCATAAGAACAATCTAGAATAGACTTATACTCCACTCTATTCATACTAAGATTAGAAACTGTTACCACAACATCCTGTTTGGTGGCTTTGATTTTTTCAAATTCTGACTTGGTAAAATTAGCTTTTATATTACGCCTCAAAGCTTTACTCTCACCAAAAGTGCGCTTCATTCTTATAAATTGCCAAATAGAGTTCACAAAATCTATAGACACATATTCCCTATTGCCTTTTTTGCGCTGCACAAAAGGACTCACGCTAAATATATCCTGCTGTTGCACATTGGTAAAAATGTCATATAATTTAGAAATATCGTTTACGGCCAAATGAGGAACCAACAGACTTCCTGTAGAGGTTCCTAAGAACATATCATAATCACGTTTTTCACGCTCCATAAGGTATTGAGCTACACCTCCTGCGAAAGCCCCTTTACTTCCACCTCCCGAAATTACCAATGCTCGCATTATTTTTTATTTTGTTGAACCTGTTCTGACATTTGTTTTGCAAACTTAACTAACCTCCAATTATGATGTGATTTTGCTTGTTCTAAGTTAGACAAACACTTATCGTTGCAGGATTTGATTAAGTCCAAGTATCTAAAAGCATTAATTCGCAAATCTGCGTTATAAGATTTATCTGTATAACTTACCAACTCCTCATAAAGTCCTTGTTTGTTATCTGCCTGATAGAATGGAGTATTTAAATTTAAGACCAGCCATAACAGTCTAACATTATTATCGTTAAAACCAACAATATTCCTGGTCTTTGATAAATACGTTGCACGATCTTCAGGAAAATTAGTCCATAAATTATATAGTGCATTCTCGATGGTTAAATACGACTTATCCTCTAATAATGTTTCATAATCCTCTTTGATCGCTTTTGGTATCTTAATCACGTATTTCGATATCGCCTGTCGCACTTTTAAGCTGTTTTTAAACGTATCACTTGTAACGATTTCAGGAGTTTGAGAAATGATTTTAACCTTGGCATCATCAGAAATATTATATTTTAATTGCTCTGCACATTTTGAAGTTTTTACTTTGCAATCAATCATCATGTATTCATTCACATAAGGGGATTGTTTTTTTAGCAACTCAAACGCTTGATCGTATGGGAATTCTTTTTGCATTATCCAAAAGCTTACAAAATCAGTTAGTGATCTACCGTATAAACGCTCTACTTCAACCATAAAATCTGAAGTTTCTACATTGGCAAATTGATGCTTTTCTAAATAATTAACAACAGCTTCTCTAAATACTTCGTCGCCCACAATACTCCGCAATGCATGCAAAACCCATGCTCCACGTTGATAAAATGTCAAACTGCTAGATTTAGGATTAAGCAAAGAAGTACCCTCCCCAGAAATATCTTGTCGCCCTAAATTGTATGCAGATTCATAAAGTTTAAAATAGAAATAGTCCTTTCCAAAAATATGGCGTTCTGCTAGTAGCGCATAGTAAGTCGCAAAACCCTCCTGTAACCAATGATGCTCCCCAGATTTGGCAGTTACTAAATCTCCAAACCATTGATGCGCTAATTCGTGCGCGTTTACATTTACATAATTTTTATCATTGAAGCCAATAGAATCAATTACGTAGGCATCAGAAAAAATAGTTAGCGATGTGTTTTCCATACCTGCATATAAAAAATCATGAACTGGCACTTGTTTATAGTTTTGCCATGGGTATGCGAAACCGATTTCTTCTTCTAAAAAGTCGAACATTTCCTTAGAGTAACGATAAGTCGGTTCTACTTTTAGCGAATCCTCTGGATAATAATAATATTCTAAAGAAATACCACTTTTCGAAGTTTCTAGTTGTTTTTTGTATTTCCCTATGGCTAATGCCACAAGATAACTAGACATTGGTTTTTTCATGTCATACTTCCATTCACAAAAGCCAGCGACACATTTCTTTTCTTTTAATTTACCGTTTGCAATTACTTCGTAGCCCTCTGTAGCAGAAATAGTTAAATCAAACTCAACTTTTTCATTCACGTCATCGAAACTCGGCAACCAATTACTTGTGTACTTGCCTTGCCCTTGGGTCCAAATGTTCCAATCATCCCCTTGTTTCAGAAAATACATGGCCTTTTTAGGACTAGCTTTATATGTCATTTCCAGCTGGTAATCTACCGATGCTTCAATAGGAATTAGGATTTTCTCTTTTTTGAATTGATCAGAATCAACATCCCATTCAACATTATTTATTCTAAAATAAGTAATTTCAGAATCTCTTTTATCAATTTTAATTGTGTCGTTTTGCACAGCATTGAAGGTGTAATTTATCGTACCAGAAACTTTTTGCTGACTTGGTAAAATTAAAACTTTTGCCTTTGCCTTTGTAAAATCAATAGTTCTCGAATTTTGAGCAAAAGAAAAACTTGCTATAAAAAAAAGAAAACTAATTAATAAATGTTTCATAAATAAGATTTGAGCAAGAATGGGACCAAAATAAACAATTCAATACTCAATTCACAATAACTAAATTCCAAATAACTAAGAGATTCCTTTTTTAAAAGGAATTGGGTAAATTCGCAACTATGAGCGCGAATTTACAAACTCCTATCGATTATCTTAAAGGCGTAGGGCCAAATAGGGCTGATTTATTGCGATCAGAGTTGGGTATTCACACCTATCAGGACCTCATTAATTTATTTCCTAATCGCTACATCGATCGCACACGCTATTATACTATTAATGAATTACAACGTAATAATGCAGAAGTCCAGGTAATTGGAACGCTAACCGGATTTAGAGAAGTTGCTCAAAAACGTGGCAAACGCTTGGTCGCGGACTTTAAAGACGATACAGGTATGATGGAGCTCGTTTGGTTTAGAGGTCAAAAATGGATAAGAGAAAGCCTAAGAATTGGAAAATCCTATGTTGTTTTCGGAAGATCCAATTGGTTTAGCGGTAAATATAGCATGCCTCACCCAGAAATTGAGTTAAAAGAAGAACACGAGAGTAATTTACGTTCTGCCATGCAAGCTATATACCCCTCAACGGAAAAACTAACAAACAAAGGCATATCTAATCGTGTTTTAACTAAGATAATGCAACAATTATTTTTAGAAACGAAGGGACGTTTTGCTGAAACTCTTTCTGATTCCGTGAGAAATGAGTTAAAGTTAATTTCTAAATCCGATGCCCTATTAAATATTCATTTTCCAAAGACGCCAGAGCTTTTAGCGCGATCACAATTTAGACTAAAATTTGAGGAATTATTTTATATTCAACTACAGTTAATTTTAAAAAATCTTATTCATAAATCAAAGATTAAAGGCTTTCCTTTTGACAACGTCGGAGATTATTTTACAACTTTTTATAACAACCATTTACCCTTTGAATTGACAAATGCTCAAAAGCGTGTTTTGAAAGAAATAAGACATGATCTAGGGAGCAATGCACAGATGAATCGACTTTTACAGGGCGATGTTGGTTCTGGCAAAACAATAGTTGCCTTTATGTCAATGCTCATAGGTCTTGACAATGGTTTTCAATGTTGTTTAATGGCGCCGACTGAAATTTTGTCAGTCCAGCACTACAACGGATTACTTGAGATGTGTAAACCTCTTAATATCAGTATTTCATTATTAACAGGCTCAAGTAAAACTTCAGATAGACGAGCTATCCATAAAAACTTAGAAAATGGAGCTTTACAGATCTTAATTGGTACGCATGCGCTACTTGAAGATAAAGTGAAATTTAAGAATTTAGGGCTCGCAATAATTGACGAACAACACCGTTTTGGAGTTGCACAAAGAAGTAAATTATGGCATAAAAATTCCTCTCCTCCACATGTCCTCGTCATGACTGCAACGCCCATTCCAAGAACATTGGCTATGTCCGTTTATGGCGATTTAGATATCTCGATTATTGACGAATTACCTGCTGGCAGGAAACCTATTAAAACTGTACATCGTTATGATAATAATCGCTTAAAAGTTTTTAAGTTCATGAAAGATGAGATTGCCAAAGGCCGTCAGATTTATATTGTTTACCCTTTGATTCAGGAAAGTGAAAAAATGGATTATAAAGATTTGATGGATGGCTATGAAAGTATTTCAAGAGAATTTCCTTTACCAGAATATCAAATCTCAATTGTACATGGTAAAATGAAAGCAGCCGACAAAGATTATGAGATGCAACGTTTTGCTACAGGAGAAACTAATATTATGGTCGCCACAACAGTAATTGAAGTTGGTGTCAACGTACCCAATGCGTCAGTTATGATTATAGAAAGTGCCGAACGTTTTGGCTTATCTCAACTACATCAATTACGTGGCCGTGTTGGTCGTGGGGCAGAACAAAGCTATTGCATACTAATGACTAGCCACAAATTAAGCAAGGATAGCAAAACACGACTAGAAACGATGGTATGCAGTAGTGATGGATTTGAAATTGCTGAGGTAGATCTAAAACTTCGAGGCCCAGGAGATATTATGGGTACGCAACAAAGTGGTGTTTTAAACCTGAAAATTGCAGACATTGTTAAGGACAAAGCTATTTTAGAACAGGCGCGTTATTTCGCTAAATCGGTACTAAAACAAGATCCTAGTTTAGCCTTGCCAGAGCATAAAGTAATTTTATCCACCTACAGACAAATGAGCAAGTACCGCAATATTTGGAATTATATTAGTTAATTCGTTAAATCTTCCTGAAATTACTGGTATTAATCAAAGGGACAAAAACCTCAAAAAAAGGCCCGACCACCAACAAAGATCAGACCTTCCAAAACAATACTAAACGTGTTTTGATGATGATTCTACTTAACTATCAAACACCCACAACAAATTAGACCGTTTTTAAAAACGGAGCTGTTATGAACATGTTAAAGAATTTTGTCTAATTGTTAATTAACTAAATATTAAGAATGAAGGAGAATATAAAAATATGCCGATAAGTTTATCATGCCTATAATTTTATAATCGAAATTTTTGCACCGTTTTAGGCTTATTAATTTAAAATTATTGACCGCTCATTACTTACAATAGGTCATCGCAAAAAAAAAGAGATGAAATTCATCTCTTTAAAATTTTTATAGTCTTGAAAGTATTATGCGGTTTGTTCCTCATGTTTACCTTCGTAAACCTCTTCTACTAGCTTTGAATTAAACGCAGGTAGATCACCTGGATTTCTACTTGTAACAAGCCCCTCATCTACAACAACTTCTTCATCAACCCAATTGGCTCCAGCATTAATCATATCAGTTTTTATAGAATTATAAGAAGTTATTTTTCTTCCTTTAACAACTCCTGCTTCTGCTAATAACCATGGCGCATGGCATATGGCGGCTACAGGCTTATGAGCTTCAAAAAATGACCTCACGAATGATACTGCATTTTCATTGGCTCTCAGAACATCCGGATTAATTTGACCACCTGGTAAAACTAAGGCATTGTAATCTTTTTGATTTACTTCACTAAGTGTTTTATCAACTGTATAAGAATTACTCCAATTTCCATCATTCCAGGCTTTTATTTCACCAGATTCCAACGATACAATATGTACATCTGCTCCAGCCTCTTCCAACGCCTTTTTAGGTTCTCTTAATTCACTTTCTTCAAAACCATTTGTTGCTAATATTGCAACTGTTTTTTTATTTAAATTTTCCATTATTCTTTTTTTGTAATTTCAATTAAACTTTAATCAATCTTTCATCCTCAATTTATAACCTAGGCAAAGCCTAACTAACCGTTACGTTGAGTTCATTTAAAGCTTTTCCAATCAATGTATCACCTTCTAAGATTTCGAAAGTTACATTAGTTGGTGCATCATCATGTAATGCCCTGACTAGCGTTTGAGCAACATCTGCCCGACTTATTTCGCCTTGCTTATTCAATTTTTCTTTTAATTCAATTTTCCCCTTACCATCGTTGTTATTTAATGTTCCAGGTCTAATAATTGTGTATTTAAGTCCGCTGTCTTTAAGATGCTCGTCTGCATTATGCTTAGCCTTCATGTAATCTTGTAAATCATCTACAGCTTCCGGATTATCTGCACCCATAGAACTTAACATAACAAAGCGATTAATGTTAGCCATTTTTGAAACTGCCATTAAGCGTTTAGCACCTTCCTGATCTACTTCGACCACCTTCTTACCGCCAGACCCAGCTGCAAAGATTACCTTATCAATATTCTTGACAGCGTGTGTTAAATCCTCAGTTAAATCTGCCAAAACAGTATCAACGCCTTTATCTTTAAACTGTTCTATCTGTTCTTCTTTTCTAACCATCGCTATAGGGTTAAAATATTGAGAGGAACTTAATAATCTTACTATTTTTTTTCCGGTTGTGCCATTGGCACCTGCTACTAATACGTTTTCCACTCCTATCCGTTAACTAAAAATGCGTGAATAACTCCTGGCAACCAGGCCAACAACGTTAATAATACACTAATTAAAAATGTGGTTCCCAATCCGTGTTTTAGAAATACAGCTAATGGTGGTAATAAAATATTTAGTATAATTGTTAATAATGACATAATATATTGTTTTTGGTTCGATACAAATGTAAAGCAGAAGCTCAGGTAAGTTTGACTTGTACGATTTATATCTTATCGCATTTCATTAAGTAACAGCAAAGTATAATTCCAAGCGCTTTTAAAATTCAAATTAATAGAAGTATGATTACCAAACTCGGTCAGAAATTTACGGATGCTTTTACAAAGTACATGCCCAGTGCTTATGTATTTGCATTACTCCTAACACTATTGACTGCAATTTTTGCTATAAGTTTTACCAATAGTGAGCCCTTACAAATTTTAGAAGGTTGGTATAGTGGCTTTTGGAATCTTCTATCCTTTGGTATGCAAATAGTATTAATCATTATCACTGCTTATTGCATAGCACAATCTTCACCAATAAAAAAGGGAATAGACCAATTAGCACAATGGATTAAAACTCCAACACAGGTTTATATAATAATTATAGCGTTTGGCTCATTAATTTCATTAATAAGCTTTGGAATGGTAGTCGTCACGGCGATATTAGGACGTGAATTAGCTATGCGTACTAAAGGAATTCACTATCCGTTTTTGGTGGCTTGTGTGTATTTTTCTTTTAACGGATGGGTTTGTGGCTTATCGAGTTCTATTGCACTTCTGTTAAATACCGATAATAATTTTTTAATTGAAAGTGGCGTACTTATAGAGACAATCTCTACAAGTTACACTCTGGGCTCAAGTCTAAACCTTGCAATGATAGTTTTATTTGTTATTGTAGCGCCTTTTTTGATTTGGGCCTTAATTCCTAAAACCTTTACTGGCAAAGAATTAAAAGACTTACAAATTAAATTTGACGAGGAAGAAGTTTCGGTAAAAAAAGAAGCCCTATCCTATAAACTTCCATACAAAGCAGTTTCTGATAAGTTAAACAATTCTGGTTGGCTACAAATAGGAGTAGCCTCCTTAGGAGTAATCTATATCATTTATCATTTTATTACTAAAGGTTTCGACCTTAATTTTAATATCATGATTTTTATATTTCTAATTGCCGGTATGCTATTGCACATAACACCTATGCGCTATAGTATTGCCATGAAACGTGCATGTTCTAACATTTCTGGCATTTTATTCCAATACCCTTTTTATGCTGGCATAATGGGAATAATGATGACTTCAGGACTCGGCGAAAAAATCAGTAATGTTCTAGTGTCAATCGCAACACCAGAGTCCTACGCGTTTATCTCTTACCTCACTGGTGGAGTAATTAATTTTGCGATTCCATCCGCAGGTGGAGAGTTCGCAGTGATAGGACCGAGTATTATTAACATGGTTCAAGAAATAAGCACTAATGCTACTACTTCGCAAACGGCAGCTATGATTGCCAGAGCATCTATGTCAGTAGCATATGGAGAAAGTCTAAGCAATTTATTGCAGCCTTTCTTTTTACTTATAGTATTCCCAGTGATGGGCAAGGGCCTTAAAATACAAGCAAGAGATGTTGTTGGGTATCTATTTATTCCTTTTGTGGTATTATTTATAATTCAGGCTTTAATGGTAATTTACATACCATATTAATTTGGCTCAGCCAATAACTCACCCACAAATGCTTCAAATTCCTTTTTAAATTCAACAAACTTTTCGCCTGTAGCTGGACCATTAAATCCAGTATGTATTTTTCGGACTTTACCAGTTTTATCGATAAATATAGAAGTTGGATACGAAAGCACATGATTAAGCATTGGTAATTTCTCTTGTGCTTTTGCTTTATCAGAAGTACCGTATTGCGCCAAAAGTATAGGGTATGCAATATTTAACTTATCTCTTAGTCTATTGATGCTATTAAATGCCTTTTCCTCGGTCTTGGCATATTCAAAAGCCAGTGCAACTATTTCGAAACCGCGCTCGGCATTAGCCTCATAAAATTTTGTGTAATATTTACTTTCATCTAAACAGTTCGGGCACCAAGTCCCCATAATCTGAACAACAACAACTTTATTTTTGAATCGTTGGTCACTTAATGATACACTATTACCGTCTTCATCTGGAAAAGAAAATTCTAAACCATCATATCCTTCTTTTAAAAAAGTAAGGTCTTCCGGATTTGGTAATTCAAATGCTGCATTGCGCTTAGCCACAAAAGGCTCTTTCCAATGGTTACCAGAATAAAAAGTACCCTCCATAGTAGAATCGGAAACTTCTGCAGTAAATAAAAAGGCGTGGGCCCCATCAAACGTAGATAATTTTAGTTGGTCACCATTCATCACCCCTTCCAAATATCTATAATCGCCCGTTGTGGTTCTAAATGTACCTTCTACTTTCTGTCCTGCTTGTTTAAAAATACCTTTAGCTATATATTCATCACCTTCTATCCCTTTACTAAAAACAGCCTCCCAAGTTCCGGATATATCTTTGGCAGTATGTGAATCTATTTTAAATCGCTCATTAGTGTCAAATTCTGCGGAGAACGGAACAACTCGCCCCAAACTTTCCTTTATAAAATTACCACTAAGGTTTCCATCCTTAATAACTGCAGCTATATATCCCTCAAATACAGGTGCTTTAATAAATACTGAGTCATTTCTATATTCAATTTCATCAACTTTAATAGTCTCATCTGCATTATAAATAGTTAATTCTGTTGGTGAGTTTACATCAAAAACAAAGGGTAACTCTTTATTGTCCTGGACGTATAATACAGCTCTATAAGAACCATTTTTTAATTGTACATTCTTTTTTTCAGAATTACAATTGAACAAAAAAATGACTAAAACGATCACAATATTATTTTTCATAACTACTACTATTTAACTGGGTCCGAAATTAAAACATTGTCATTACATAAAAAAGTGTAGTACCTTTTCATTAGAAATGTACTATTGTTATCTTTGCACCTTCATTTAACTGACATATGAAGATTTCTTACAACTGGTTAAAACAGTTTATTAATATAGATTGGAGTGCTGAGAAAACGGGAGAACTACTTACCGATCTTGGCCTAGAAATAGAAGGTATTGAACCTTACGAATCCGTAAAAGGTGGCTTAAAGGGTATTGTTATTGGTGAGGTATTAACATGTGAGCAACATCCAAATGCCGACCGATTAAAAATTACTACTGTGGATATAGGCGCTGAAGCACCTGTTCAAATTGTATGTGGTGCACCAAATGTCGCTTCTGGACAAAAGGTTCCGGTAGCAACTATTGGATGTGTTTTGTATACGGATGAAGGTGAAGCCTGGAAAATAAAGAAGGGTAAAATTCGTGGTGAAGAAAGTCATGGAATGATATGTGCTGAAGATGAACTTGGATTAGGTGAATCCCATGATGGAATAATGGTCCTGGATTCTAAATTAAAAGTTGGAACACCTGCTTCTGAAGTGTTTGAAATTGAAAATGATGAAGTGTTTGAAATTGGCCTGACACCAAACCGAGCCGATGCCATGAGTCATTTTGGGGTGGCACGTGATCTAAAAGCTGGATTGTTACAAAAAGAGATGGCTATTGAGTTAATTACACCTTCCGTAAGTGCATTTCATGTGGATGCCAGATCCTTAAAGGTGGATGTTGAAGTCATAAATAAAGAGAAGTGTCCTCGATACTGTGGGGTAACAATTTCTGGGGTTAAAGTAAAATCATCTCCAGATTGGTTACAACATCGTTTAAAATCGATAGGCTTAAGCCCTATCAATAATATTGTAGATGCAACAAATTATGTGCTACATGAATTGGGACAACCATTACATGCGTTTGATGCCAATAAAATAAGTGGCAATAAAATTGAGATAAGAACCTGTAAATCAGGCACAAAATTCACAACCTTAGATGGGATTGTTCGAGAATTACATGAAGAAGATTTAATGATTTGTGATGGCGAAAAACCAATGTGTATGGCAGGGGTTTTGGGTGGTATTGATTCTGGAGTTACAGAAAATACCGTCAATATCTTTTTAGAAAGCGCCTATTTTAATCCAGTAAGTATAAGGAAGACAGCAAAACGCCATAATCTAAATACCGATGCTTCGTTTAGGTTTGAGAGAGGAATTGATCCTAATATTACAGAATATGCTCTTAAGCGTGCTGCTTTGTTAATAACTGAAATTGCAGATGGTGAAATAACCAGTGATATTTCAGACGCATATCAAAATAAAATAAAGGACTTTGAAGTTCGACTGAGCTTTGATAATGCAAAAAAACTCATTGGTGAAGAGATTCCAAGAGAAACTATAAAGAGTATTCTTACCTCCTTAGAAATTAAAGTTAATAATGTTACAGAAGCTGGCCTTGGTCTAACTGTGCCTGCCTACAGAAATGATGTGCAACGTGAAGCCGATATTATAGAAGAAGTGCTTCGGGTTTATGGCTACAATAATATTGGGACAACAGAAAAACTTAATGCATCAATTTCTAATTCTTCGAAGTTTGAAGATTATAAACTTCAGAATGTTGTTGGAAATCAACTGGCAGCTCAGGGCTTTTATGAAATCATGGCGAATTCACTTACCTCACCAAAATACACTAATTTAAGTGATCAGCTAAATGAAGAGCAGAATGTTACGATGCTTAACCCACTAAGTAATGATTTAGAAGTCATGCGTCAATCTTTGATGTTCTCTGGTTTAGAAGCAGTTTCTCATAATATCAATAGAAAGCGTGACAACCTGAAATTGTTTGAGTTTGGTAAAACATATCATCAGTACTCAGATAATAGAGTAGAACAAAAACATCTTGCCTTATTTGTAACTGGTGTTAAAAATGAAAATCGCTGGAATTCTGAAGCAAAGCCAAGTGATTTCTTCTATGTAAAAGGAATTATAGGATCTATTCTTGAACGATTAGGATTAAGTCGTTTTAAATCAGCACCTGTAAAACTTGACATCCTAAGCGAAGGTATGAGCTTTACGGTAGGAAAGAAATCCCTAGTAAATTTCGGCTTGGTAAAGAAATCCGTTTTAAAACACTTCGGAATTTCTCAAAACGTATTGTATGCAGATTTTAACTGGGATAATGTTGTTGAATTGGCCAAACACAATAAAGTAAAGTTTAGTGAAATCTCTAAATATCCTGAAGTTAAAAGAGATTTTGCGTTGCTTTTAGACAATTCGGTTTCTTTTGATGAAATTTATACAATTGCTAATCAAACCGAAAAGCAATTGCTTAAAAATGTAAATCTTTTTGATGTTTACGAAGGTAAAAACTTACCAGATGGTAAAAAGAGTTATGCTATAAGTTTTACTTTACAAGATGAGAATAAAACACTCACGGATAAACAAATTGATAAGATTATGTCTAAACTACAATTTAATTTTGAAAATAAATTGAACGCTGAATTGCGATAACTAAATGCAGTTCGCTCAACAAAGTATCACTTTGCACTGATTATATCTGGTTTAAATTTCATCTTGAAAATTTAAAGCTTAGAAGTTAATTAATTGTATAAGAAAACTGTTGATTCATAAAATTCGCAAACATTCTCATTTATTTAGTATCGTTTTGTTTAATTATTTCTAATTTTAATCTTTAAAAAATAGAAAGGAAATGGCAAATGTAACTTTAGGTGGAACTCCAGTGAAAACAGTAGGAAATTTACCAAAAACAGGAGAAAGAGCTCCAAATTTCAAACTCACTACAACAGATTTATCAGATAAAACAAACACTGAATACCTAGGACAAAAACTTGTATTAAACATTTTTCCCAGTGTAGATACAGGCACATGTGCGCAATCAATTAGAACCTTCAACGAAAAAGCGAGTAAATTAGAAAACACTAAAGTGTTGTGTATTTCCAAAGACTTGCCCTTTGCAATGGCTCGTTTTTGCGGAGCTGAAGGTATAGAAAATGTCGAAAGTTTATCTGACTATAAAACAGGAGATTTTGGAAACGATTATGGGCTTGCATTTGAGACTGGAGCATTTGAAACTTTACTCTCTCGTTGTATTGTTACTATTGATACTGACGGCACGATATTATATACAGAACAAGTTTCTGAAATAGCAGATGAACCTGATTATGAAAAGGCGCTAGCAAGTATAGCATAGGACTTATGCATAAAAAAGAATCTTTTTTTGTTAATAGGATTAAAAGCGTTGGACATGCTTTTAGAGGGATGTTAATACTCATAAGAACGGAGTCAAGTATTAAAATTCAGCTTGCAATAGCGTTAATAGTTACCCTTGCAGGTATCCTTCTCGATATTAGTAAAACTGAATGGATGTTTCAGATTGGCATGATTGGTTTAGTTATGAGTGTAGAAGGTATAAATACTGCTATTGAGCATATTGCAGATTTTGTACATCCTGAACACCATCATAAAATAGGTCTGATTAAAGATGTAGCTGCAGGAGCTGTATTTATTGCGTCAATAATTGCAGTCATTACAGCAGCAATTATTTATGTCCCTTATTTTATTTAATACGAAAAGACCTTTTTTTACCGTTTCAATATTTCATCAATCCACTTCAATTATTAAATTTTGTTCCATTATTTCATCATAGGATTTATTTCATTACTCTCATTTAGTTGCAATTCTAATGATAAAAAGGTTAATAGTGAGAAAGACCTGAATATTGCAGAAATTAAAATTTCTAATAAATTGATGAATTCCACAGCTTTAACTAAAGCCTTTGTACTTGGTAAGTTTGACTACAGTAAAGACTCTACATTTACTCAAGTAAATATAGCCTTCACGCACAAAACGGTTTTTTTGAAAAAAGAGACTTATAACGCATTTTTAGCGATGGCAGATTCTGCTAAAAAAAGTGGAATAACGCTAGCAATATACTCTGGAACCCGAAATTATGTAGAGCAAAAATCGATATGGGAACGAAAATGGAATAAGTATGGGACATTGAAACCATTAGAACGTGTAAATAAAATATTGGAGTATAGCGCAATGCCAGGTTCTTCAAGACATCATTGGGGTACAGATATTGACTTAAATAGCTTAAATAATTCGTATTTTAACCGCGGTAATGGACTTAAAGTTTATATGTGGTTAAAGAATAACGCAAATACCTTCGGATTTTATCAGGTGTATACCGATAAAAGTTCTGGACGTAAGGGCTATAACTTAGAAAAATGGCATTGGTCCTATCTACCCTTAGCAAGCAAATACTTAAAGTTTTATAATGCCGAGGTGACCTCAGAAGATATTGAAGGTTTTTCTGGGTCCGAGTATGCAGAACAAGTAAATATCATTGACGATTATGTTAATGGCTTAGCTTTAAGTGTAAAAAACTATAAATAGATAAAGAATTTTCGATATTTTCGGACCTTACTATGGCAAAAAAAACAACCAAAAAGAAATCTATCAGTAAAGCTAAAACTAAATCAAAGGCTAAAATATCAAGGCCTTTGTTTACACTATCTAATCAACAAAAACTCATTATAGGTAGCTTATTGATTATAATAGGTGTATTATTATTTATTTCATTTTTGTCCTATATTTTTACTGGTAAAGCAGATCAAAGTATACTTAACACTTTTCCAGAACGATCTGAAGCATACAAAAATTGGGCAAGCCAAATGGGTGCTTGGGTAAGTGAATTATTTATAAGTCAAGGGTTTGGAATATCATCATTTATTTTTTCTGGTTTAATATTTTTATCTGGAGTTTATATTACACTAAACCTTAAAAAAGGTAGGTTAACTAAACACTGGATTTGGGGAACACTAATAGTTATTTGGCTGTCTATATTTCTTGGGTTCTTCTCACATAAATATGATATTTTAGGAGGAACAATTGGTTTTGAAATGAATCACTTCTTTCAGGATTATATTGGTACAATTGGTACAGTCCTTTTACTGACCTTTGGGTTAATCGTCTATCTAGCAGTGAGATTTAAAGTAACAGGAGATTCTATAATCAACTTATTCAAACGTACCAGGAATACTATAAAAGAGGACTTTAAAACAAATAAAAGCTCTGTTGATGCAGCACCCCTTATTGATAATAGCCTTACTGAAGAAGCAGATGCTATAAAATCAGCTTTTGAAATTTCATTAAATGAGGAAACACCTATATTAAAACAAAAAGACCATTCAGACGCTAAGCAGGATAATCTAAAAATTGAAGTTTCAGAAAAGTCAGACGAAGAAACGGTTGAGGAAGATAATTTAGAAATGGTAGTAACCTCTACAAAAGAAGAAAAATCTGAAACAGATAATCTTTCTGACAAACTCGTTGAAGATTTTGGACAGTTTGATCCCACCTTAGAATTGGGGAAATACCAATTCCCTCCTTTGGATTTGCTAAAAAAATATGATAACGAAGGTATTTCAATCGACCAGGAAGAACTTGAAGAAAATAAAAATAAAATTGTAGAAACACTTAGTAACTATAAAATTGGGATTAGCAGCATTAAAGCAACAATAGGACCTACAGTAACTCTGTATGAAATTGTTCCAGAGGCTGGAATTAGAATTTCTAAAATTAAAAACTTAGAAGACGATATAGCTTTGTCACTTTCTGCACTTGGAATTAGAATTATTGCTCCAATTCCTGGAAAGGGAACAATAGGTATTGAAGTACCTAATAAAAATGCGACAATCGTATCCATGCGATCGGTTATTGCTTCACAGAAGTTTCAACAGTCTAAAATGCAATTACCAATTGCAATAGGAAAAACAATTAGTAATGAAACTTTTGTTGTAGATTTAGCTAAAATGCCACACCTACTTATGGCAGGTGCTACTGGACAAGGAAAATCAGTTGGACTAAATGCGGTCCTCACCTCATTGCTATATAAAAAGCATCCTGCAGAAGTTAAATTTGTTCTTGTAGACCCTAAAAAGGTAGAGCTTACACTTTTCAATAAAATAGAACGCCACTACCTGGCAAAATTACCTGATAGCGAAGATGCCATAATTACCGATAACACCAAGGTTATCAACACCTTAAATTCGCTTTGTATAGAAATGGATAATCGATACGAAATGCTTAAGAATGCATTTTGTCGAAATATCGCTGAATACAATAAAAAGTTTAAGGCTCGCAAGTTAAATCCTAATGATGGTCATGCTTTTCTTCCATATATCGTCTTGGTAGTAGATGAGTTTGCCGATTTAATTATGACTGCAGGTAAAGAGGTAGAAACACCGATTGCCCGATTGGCACAACTCGCCAGAGCAATAGGAATTCATTTGATCATTGCTACACAACGACCTTCTGTTAATGTTATAACAGGTATAATTAAAGCTAATTTCCCAGCTCGTATCGCCTTTAGAGTAACGAGTAAAATCGATTCTCGAACTATTTTAGATGGCTCGGGTGCCGACCAGCTTATAGGTCGTGGTGATATGTTATATACACAAGGTAATGACCTAACACGTATTCAATGCGCATTTGTAGACACACCCGAAGTTGAAAAAATTACCGAGTTTATTGGTTCTCAAAAGGCATACCCTGATGCACACTTACTGCCAGAATATGTTGGTGAAGAAGGTGGCACAAATCTTGATATAGATATTTCCGATAGAGATAAATTGTTTAAAGAAGCCGCAGAAATTATAGTTACAGCACAACAAGGTTCGGCTTCATTATTACAACGAAAACTCAAATTAGGATATAACAGAGCCGGAAGAATTATAGACCAACTAGAAGCAGCTGGAATTGTTGGTTCATTTGAAGGAAGTAAGGCGAGACAAGTTTTAGTCCCTGATTTAGTAGCTCTAGACCAATTATTAGAAAGTGAAAAACAATAATAAAGTATATATTTAATAAAAATGAAACAAATTATTATAATCACATTGATAGCGCTGAATTTTATGGGCTTTGCCCAGAATGACGCAAATGCAGAACAATTATTAACAGAGGTTAATAATAAAATAAAATCATATAACAATATTAGCTTAGATTTTAAGTATGAGTTAAATAATGTTAGCGAAAACATTAGTCAGGAAACGCGTGGCGATGTTGTTATGGAAGGTGATAAATACAAATTGAATGTCTTAGGCATTACTCGTATTTTTGACGGAAAAACGTTATATACCATTAGTCCGGAAGATGAGGAAGTAACAATATCTTCAGACAACTCCACAGATGAAAGCACAATTACCCCTAGTAAAATGTTATCCTTCTATGAGGATGGATATACTTATAAAATGGATATTGTCCAAAATGTTAAAGGTCGAAAAATACAGTACGTGAAGTTAAATCCTATAGATACCAATTCCGAAATAAAGCATATTCTACTAGGTATAGATGCGACAACAAAACATATCTACAATCTTATTGAGGTGGGCAAAAATGGTACTAAAACGACACTAACCGTTAATTCTTTTAAAACTGACGAGCCTATATCAAAAACCTTATTTACATTTGACGAAAGTAAATATAGCGATTACTTTATCAATAAAATTGACTAAGGTTTAATGAAAATATTAGATAGGTACATACTTATCACATTCTTAAGGACGTTTTTTAGCGTCTTTATTATATTTATGTTCATATTCGTATTACAAGGAGTATGGCTTTATATAGGTGAGTTGGCAGGTAAAGATTTAGACATATCAGTTACTGCAAAGTTTATTCTTTACTACATGCCTAAATTGATACCACTTGTAGTTCCCCTTACCGTATTATTATCATCAATTATGGTTTTTGGTAATTTTGCCGAGAATTATGAATTCGCTGCAATGAAATCAACAGGTATTTCACTGCAACGTAGTATGCGAAGCCTCAGTGTTTTTATAGTCATATTAGGCATTAGTTCTTTCTTTTTCTCAAACAATGTTATCCCTTGGGGAGAATATAATTTTTATAATCTTAGACGAAACATTGCCAAGAAAAAACCGGCTTTAGCAATTGCCGAAGGTCAGTTCAATGAAATCGGGAATATAAATATCAAAGTTGATAAAAAAACCGGAGACCGTGGTCAAAATCTAGACGGTGTAATAATTCACCAGAAAGCATCTAATGGTGTTGGTAACTACAAAGTGATAATTGCCGAAAAAGGAGAATTAATAAGTAGTGAGGACTCTAATATACTTAAGCTAAAACTCATTAATGGTAATTATTATGAGGAGATTGTAAATGCTGAAACTCGAAAAGATACCAAAAAGCCACATGCCAAAAGTTATTTCGACACCTATATTATTAATGTTGATTTAGAAATTTTAAGCGCTCAAGATCTCGACGAAAAAAACTTTACGGGGAGACATACTATGCAAAATATTGCACAGCTCAACTATACTATAGATAGTTTAAAAACCCAGCGCAATGAAGATTACAATGTATTAGGCAACACCCTTTATAATAGGACCACCTACTCTGCCCTGAATTTAAATATGACACCTCAAAAAAGCGACTCCATATTTAAAGGTGAAATATTAAGTCTTTATAATACCAATAACAGTATACAGATTTTAAATCTTGCATTAAACTCAGCTAATAGTACTAGGCAAATATTAGATTCAAATAAAAACAATTTTGAAACAAAAGCAATACATCTCAATAAGCATGTTATTGCGTTTCATGAAAAATTTGTTTTAGCATTCGCATGTATAATTCTATTTTTTGTCGGTGCTCCATTAGGTGCATTAATTCGTAAAGGTGGTCTTGGATTACCTATAATAATTGCAGTAGCACTTTTCCTCACCTACCACTTTTTTGGGATTTTTGCTAGAAACAGTGCAGAAAAAGGAAGCTTTAGCCCAATTATAGGATCGTGGCTATCTACGGCGATTATGTTTCCATTGAGTGTTTACCTAACAACCAGAGCAACAAATGACAAAGGTGTGTTTAATTTCGACGCAATTACAGTACCCTTTAGGCGTTTGTTTACATCAAAAAACAGATTTCAGCTTTCCGAGAGTGATACAAAATCATACAATTACTATAAAAAATATAGCGTTGAAGAACTTGTAACCGTTATAAAACAGCAGGACGAATATGATTTAGACAAAAATCCAAAGAAAATTGCTCTGCATAATTTATTAAGTAGGAATATTTCCTTAGAAGGACTAAAAACTGAAGGCTTAACAATACCAGATTATTTAATTAAAGCCAAAGCAATACATAAAGATTATAAGGATTATTCTAAAACAACCTTAGTGAGTTATTTTATTGGTGTTATCTTATTAATTTTTCATTTCATCTTTAAGAATAATAAGCTGCCACAACTTGCTGATTCATCCTTAAACCTAAGTGTTGTAGCTTTAATTTTCTTTTTTATATATGGAATTGTCTCTGCAATTGTATATTCTAAATTTTACAAAACAATAAATTATAAGACAAGATCTATAAACCTATTAAGTTTTATAATTACACTTCCGCTATATCCTTTTAAGTACTTAATTAACAGAAATAAGATAGCTCAAGACTTCTATCAGAGTTGTTTACAAACTATAAAATAAGCGTATCTTTGCATCATAAATTTTTAGAATGAGCATTCAGGCAAAAAACACCAAAACCCAACTTAATACTATAGAAGAAGCTATAGAAGACATTCGCCAAGGTAAAGTTATTATAGTGGTTGATGACGAAAACAGAGAAAATGAAGGTGATTTTTTGGCAGCTGCCGAAATGGTTACTCCAAAGATGATAAACTTTATGGCAACCCATGGTCGTGGTCTCATATGTGCACCACTTACGGAACATCGTTGTGAGGAACTAGAACTCAGTAGAATGGTTAGAAATAATACTGACCCAATGGAAACCGCCTTTACAGTTTCTGTTGACCTAAGGGGTAATGGAGTTAGTACAGGAATTTCTGCAAGTGATAGAGCTAAAACAGTTAAGGCACTAGTACATAAAGAAACGAAGTCGTTCGAACTTGCAAGACCTGGACATATATTCCCTTTGGTAGCTAAAGAAGGTGGTGTATTAAGACGAACAGGCCATACCGAAGCTGCTATAGATTTTGCTCGTTTAGCCGGTTTTGAACCCGCAGGTGTTATTGTAGAAATCATGAATGAAGATGGTACAATGGCACGTCTACCTCAGTTATTGGAAGTTGCAGAAAAATTCGATCTAAAAATTGTATCGATTGAGGATTTAGTTGCCTATAGAATGGAATACGATTCTTTAATTGAGAAAAAAGAAGATTTTGATATTGAAACCCGATTTGGAAAGTTTAGATTGAGAGCCTATCAACAAACAACTAACGAACAGGTACATATTGCTTTAACCAGAGGTAACTGGAAATCGGACGAACCAATTTTAACTCGTGTTAATGCGACATTGGTAAATAATGATATTCTTGGTACTCTTACTAACAACGCCGATCAAAAATTAGACAATATGTTTAATGTGGTTAATAAGGAAGGTAAAGGCGCTATTATTTTTATTAATCAACAGGCTGAGTCTATGAATTTATTAACACGTCTGGCAATTTTAAAAGAAAGTCAGGTCGAAGGCCAGTTAGTGAAAGCCCCAAGTATTGGAATGGATGCAAAGGATTTTGGTATTGGTGCACAGATATTACACGATCTCAAAATAAGTAAGCTAAAACTACTCTCTAATAGCTTACAGACAAAACGTGTGGGTATGATTGGTTATGGTCTTGAAATTGTAGATTACGTTAATTATTAATAACAATTTTTTTAATTACTTCGCGATCGTTAGAAGTAATTTTCAATATATATATTCCTGAGTTTAGAGTGCTAACATTTAGCTTTTTTTCGCTGTTTTGTTGGCTTAATACCTCTTGACCCATCACATTGTACATCACTAAACTATCAACTTCTGAAACTGTATCAATATTAAGTATATCTGAGGCAGGATTTGGGTATACATAAAACGGACCATAAATTACCTCATCTACACTTAAACTTGAATTCTGATACACCCTTACATAATCTATGATCATACTGCTTTGTGTAAAACCAGAATCAATACTACCTGCAATTCCTCCCATAGCTATATTTAGTAAAATATAGTGCTCATCATCGAAAGGCCATGTATCTGGATTTTTATCAGCTGGACTATAAGTGTAATACCCGACATCATCAATTAAAAAAGTAATTTGATTTGGCGACCAATTTACCGAGTACACATGAAAATTATTTGCGACATCAGAGAGCATTTGGGTAGCTGTATTTACCGTTCCACCAAAGCTGGATGGAGAGTGTAATGCACAGCTTACTTCGTTCGTAGCATGTAGCCCGTGCTCCATAATATCTATTTCTCCACATGCAGGCCAGGAAGTTGTGCCAAAACCTTGATTATCCCAATAACCACCATCCTCATCTATGTTTTTACCAAGCGTCCAGATAGCAGGCCAAGTTCCAGTACCTTCAGGCATTTTTGCTCTAACATCTATACGACCATAGGCAAAAGCAAATTTTGAATTTAACCTGGCCGATGTATATTCTTTAGTTTCACCCTGGTCAGTAAAGTTTTCTTTAATGGCTACGATATTTAAAAAGCCGTTTTCAACAAATGAATTTTCTATACGGTTCGTATAGTGTTGTTGTTCACCATTAAACCAGCTACCACCAGCTGGTAGTTGCGTTTGATGAAACCAATTATCAGAATTGATACCACCATCGACATCAAACTCATCAGCCCAAACCAATTCTGTATAATGGATATCGAGCGCATGTGGATCAGAAGGTTCAGAACCATTGTTTATATCGTCAATCAAATAGGTACCAGTAGTAGTTGTGCCACCATCAATAAAAATTGTGATTCGAGAGTAAGAACCAATGGCATTAATTGTATTTGAAGTTCCACTTATAGTAGCATTCGAGAAATCGAATACCAGATCATTAGACCAACCAGAACCTGAGTTTAACAAGGTGACCTCCACATCCACATCTGTTCCATTTTCTAGTTTGAGCGTAATACTGTGTTGCTGTGGATCGTATTGATAAAAATTAAGCGTCAGTTCCTGTTCTTCTGAAAGCATTACACTTGAAGACAAATCGAGAAAAAAACCTTGCCATGCCATGCTCCCATCATTAAAAAATTGTCCGACTTCATCGTTTGAATCCGAAGGATTTGAAGTGAATGAAAAACCACTCCCACCAAAAGCTGTAAAAGCTTCAAAATTACCTGAAAAATTAATTGGCATTTGCTGGGAAAACAAAGAACCAGATGAGATACAAAATATAATAAGGATGTAACTTAACTTCATAATTGAGATTTTTATAAAATTAACCACTATAACTTGTAATTTAGAAAACACAACCCATACATCGACTATACAGTAGATATTTTAAACAATATCCACTATTATGTCAGCCATTTTTTGAGCTCTAGCTTTTACTTCCTCTTCGGACCAAGATAATTTTATGAGACAAGAAATATTGCGGGCAATGTAAGCATCTGACTGCTCAAAGATTTTTGTATCAAGATATTTTAAACCATCTTTAACTTCTTCTGAAATTGGAAAAAGAGATTTTTGCTCCTTCAAATGTTCCCACTTTCTAATATAATGCCAGTTATTATCGTAATAATGAAAACACGCATCGACACCATTAGTCTTAAATGCATTTGAAACATTCCTTGCAGTTTCTAAATCTGGTAAATAAAAGCTTAAAAAAGCATAACTTTCCTCACCACCTTTAGGTACGCGCCTAAATTCTACATTTGGCAAATGAGATAAAGCATCTTTAATAATTGTATAGTTTCGTTTTTGTATGGCTACGAATTCGGGCAATCGTCTGGCTTGAGCAATGCCTACTGCGGCATTTAATTCTGATATTCTAAAATTATAGCCAAGAAAAGGATGAGATTCTGCACCTCTGTCATTTCCTATATGGTCATGACCATGATCACTAAAATGATCTGCATTTAAATAGTATTCCTTTTTGTTTGTAATAACCGCACCACCTTCTCCACATGTAATTGTTTTTACAAAATCAAAAGAGAAACAACCCAGATCTGCAATACTGCCTAATGGTTTATTATTATAGAATCCTCCAATGGCCTGGCAAGCGTCTTCAATAAATATTAACTTATTATCAGAGCAAATTTCTCCTAATTTGTCCATATCGCCCATACTACCGCACATTTGGACTACCATAACTGCTTTTGTTTTAGGTGTTATGGCTTTAATGACTGCATTAGGATCTAGCGTTAGAGTATCATCAATGTCTACTAATACAGGTACTGCTCCTAACATCATAACCGCCTCAAAACTTGCTACAAACGTAAAAGTTGGCATAATGACCTCATCTCCAGCTCCAATTCCTGCTGAAGCTAAGGCAACACTAACTGCAGCTGTTCCACTAGATACGAGTTGTACATGTTTAGTTTGTAAGGTCTCACTTAGTAATTTTTCCAGTTCTTGAGCCTTCCAGTGCCCATTTCTCATTCCATCAAAACCATAGCGCATTAAAACACCATTGTCTAAAACATCATTAACTTCTTTTCGTTCCAAATCACTAAACAATTCAAATCCAGGCATACTTTATAATAAAATTAAATTTTGTAAATAAACCAACAAATATAAGAGATTGCTATAGGCTTAGCTAAAAAATTATAAATCGATAACAGTGTGGGACAATGGTTTTCTTACTTTTTTTAGAGTTGCAAAAAAATCATCCTCTGCTCTATAACCTACTGGTAAAAGTAGAACTGATTTTAAGCCTAGCTTATTTAATTCTAACGCATTATCAAATTCATCTGGAATAAATCCCTCCATTGGGCAACTGTCAATTTTTTCAATAGCACAAACAGTCATTAAATTACCTAAGGCAATATAAGCTTGCCTTATGGCCCAATCCGTTTTTCTTGCCTTACTCATAGTATTTACGGTCGATTTTAACTGAGTTTTAAACGGATCTAATATGGCGTCGGGCGTATCTCTTATTTCTTTTATGGTTTTGAAATGCTCATTTACGTCTTGTTCATCAATTGTATCCTGAATACAAAGCACCAATAAATGTGAGGCATCCAACACTTGTCGTTGACCATATGAATGTTTAACTAAGCCTTGTCGCATTGCTCTGTCTCGTATAACAACTAATTTTAAAGTTTGCAACCCATAGGATAATGCAGTTAAATTAAAAGCCTCTTTAAGTATTTTTAGTTTTTCGTCTGAAAGGTCTTTGGTGGTGTCAAACGTTTTTGTTGCGTATCTCCATTCTAATTTATCGATAATTGACATCTAATCTGTTTTTTTTGTAAAAATAAGAATTAATACAATCATTAATTCTTTCGGTATATAGCTTAAACCTATCCACAGTATAAGTAATTTGAATCCTTGTACAGTATCTAATTAGAATTATTAAATTTAAAGGTTGAAATAAAGGTGATTTATGAGAATCATATTAGAACTTAGTATATAAGCTCTAAATGTTCAACTCCATAGCATTTTAACTACTTAGTATTAAATTAATTAAACTCTATTTGTGAAAACAGCTATTCTTATTCTTGCTGCTGGCGCTTCGTCACGAATGAAAAGTCCCAAACTATTGCTGCCTTATAAAAATCGGACATTAATTGGTTGGTCAATATCGCATGCACTTGCTTCTAAAGCTAATCATGTGTCTGTAGTCTTGAATAATGAGACAACTAAATTGAAAACAGAAGTAGATAGTTATGATGTAAGAGCAATAATAAACGCCAATTTTAAAAACGGTCTAAGTTCTAGTATTGCCGCTGGTGTAAAAGAGTTTATACTTTATGATGCTATTTTAATAACATTAGCTGATCAGCCAAATGTAGACGCAATTTATTTAAATAAAATGATTGATTATTCTATAACTAATCCAAACACTGTAATAGGTTCTAAATATAAAGAAGCGGTTGGTGTTCCTGCCTTGTTTCCAAAAACTTACTTTAACGAATTATTGAATTTAGATGGAGATACTGGCGCTAAAACACTCCTAAACAATGAATCTATTCCTGTACTAACTATTGCGTCTAAGGTGAATTTATTTGATGTAGACACACCTAAAGATTACAGCGATTTAATTAACAAAATTGATGGCAAATATTAAATTAAAAAACGAGCATTTAAACGCGAAATTAATTGCCTTATGGGCCGTTAGCGAAAGTGCTTTAGGTGGATTTTTGCACGCCATTAAAATGCCTTTTAGTGGATTATTTCTTGGTAGTTTTGCTATTATAATAATTACCTATTTAGCGCATATCAATACTAAACATCATTTTTCTGTTATAGTAAAAGCAACCATCTTAGTGGTATTAATAAAAGCAATTGCAAGTCCTCATTCCCCTCCGATGGCATATATTGCAGTTATATTTCAAGGCTTATTGGGCGCAACTATTTATGGCACGCTTAGATTAAATAGGTTTACAGCCATTATTTTTGGTTCTATTGCATTATTGGAATCCGCTTTTCAAAAAGTGCTAACATTAACTTTTTTGTTTGGTGCAGGTATTTGGGAATCTGTTCAAGAATTTTTTGACGGACTTCAAAACAAACTTCAAATGGAATGGATTACTGATCTACCATTAATTTTCTTAACGATGTATGGCTTATTATATGTATTAATTGGGGCAATAGCAGGAAATTTTGCGTTCAAACTTCCTCAATTGATATTAGAAAATAGCACAAAACTTAAAACAAAATTCATACAAGAATCTTCTAATTCAAAAAAGCAAAAGAAAAAAACTCGTATATGGATTATTATTGTTCTTCTCATATTTTCGAGCAGTGTATTTTTAATGTCAGGAATGAGCGATAAAGCACTGTATATTATCCTTAGAACGTTTGGTGCTATTATTTTATTTTTGTTTATAATCAACCCTATCTTTAAGTTTTTAATGCAAAAATGGGTGTCTAAATCAAAGATAAAAAATCAGGAAAACCTAGAGCACATCATACATTTAATGCCAGATATAAAAAGCAATATAACTCAGGCTCAACAATTATCTGCTTCAGAAAAAGGCGTTTTTAGACGCTCAAAACAATTTATAATTAACTGGTTGAGTTTAACTTTACATAACGATAATGATGGATAGCCAGGTTATTTTATTGGTTGGCCCGATAAGGTCTGGTAAAACCACTACTCTTCGAAAATGGACTAAAAACACCTCTAATGTAGTGGGATATCTTTCTCCAGATATTGAAGGTAAACGCGTATTTGAGGAAATAGGTTCTGGTAATAAATTACCAATGCAAGTTAAGGATGGAGATTTAATTATTGGTAAATACACTTTCGATAGCACTAGCTTTGATTACATCAAAAATAAAATTCTTAAAACATGCCGAAATAAGAATGTAGATTATATTGTAATAGACGAAATTGGTCCTTTAGAAATAAAAAAAAATCTCGGTTTTCATGACTTGCTACTACAATTGCAATCCAACAATCATTTAAAAAAAACAAATCTAATCTTAGTTGTAAGAAATAATTGTATAAAGCCCTTTTTGGCTAAATATAAATTTAAGAATGTTAAGGTAGTATCTATAGACAATATTAACAACAGTATGTTTAAGACGTCTTAATAAATTCATTATCAATATCATATAACCGTTAATTTGAAAGAAATTTTAAAATTACAACGGATAATTTTATAACTTTAGCTAAATATCACTTTTTATGGCAACTTATAATTTAAAAATTAATGGCAAATCTTTAGAAGTATCTGCCGATAGCGATACACCTCTACTTTGGGTACTACGCGATGAGCTTAAATTGGTAGGCACAAAATATGGGTGTGGTATTGGTCAGTGTGGTGCATGTACGGTACACTTAGATGGGATTGCTGTAAGAAGTTGTTCAGTTACGGCTTCAAGTTTAGAGAGCTCTAATATCACAACAATAGAGGGTTTAGCTAAGGAAAAATTACACCCTGTACAAGAAGCCTGGAAAGAAATAGATGTACCTCAATGTGGATATTGTCAAACAGGTCAGATTATGACAGCTAGTTCATTTTTAAGTCGAAATCCTAATCCAGATCAAGACGCAATTAGAAATGCCATGCAAGGCAATATATGTAGATGTGGAACTTATAACAGAATAGAGAAAGCAGTAGCCCTGGCTGCCAAGAAATTATCTTAAGCCTAATTATTATGGAAAATCAAAACAAAATTACGTTTAGCCGACGGAACTTTATACGTACTTCGGCACTCGCTAGTGGTGGACTTCTTATTGGGTTTAATTTCTTTAGTTCCTGTAAAGAAGCTGCAGTACCACCTGTCGATATATCACAACTTAATTTTAAAGATTTTAATGCATTTATAAAAATAGCTGATAACGGTTATGTAACCATTTACTCACCAAATCCAGAAATTGGACAAGGCGTTAAGACGTCTATGCCCATGATTATTGCCGAAGAATTAGATGTCCCATGGGAGCATGTAAGTGTAGAACAAGGTGCATTAGATACTAAAAATTTTCAACGTCAGGTTGCAGGTGGTAGCCAGTCTATTAGGTTTGGTTGGGATGCTTTAAGACAAACGGGCGCCACTGCAAGACAAATGCTTGTAAATGCGGCAGCAGCAAAATGGGGTGTTGATGCCTCTAATTGCTCAGTATCTAACGGAATAATTACAAACCTTAATGGCGAAGCGTTTAATTATGGTGATGTTGTTGATGAGGCAGCTAATTTAGAAGTGCCTGAAAATGTGTCACTTAAAAACCCAGAAGATTATAAAATTATAGGAAAAAATGCGACCAATGTAGACATGGATAAAATTATCACAGGTCAACCACTATTTGGTCTGGATTATGTCGCTGATAATATGAAATATGTATCAGTAGCACGACCTCCTGCATTTGGTCAAAAAGTAAAATCTTTTGATGCCTCAGAAGCTAAAACTATAGGTGGTGTTTCAGATGTAATACAATTCGGTGATAAATTAGCTGTGCTTGCAACTAATACTTGGGCTGCAATGAAGGGACAAAAAGCCCTTAAGGTTGAATGGGTAGACGATAGTAACTTGGAGAATACAGATTTACATGATCAGGAGCTAAATAAAATACTGGATAGCGAAGGTTTAGATGTTAGAAGAGAAGATGGTAACATAAAAAAAGCCTTTGCCGAAGCAGATAAAATTATTGAACGCACTTACGAGTCGCCTTTTCTGCCGCATAATTGTATGGAACCGATGAATTTTTATGCAAATGTAACTGAAGAAAAAGTACATTTAGTAGGTCCAATACAAACACCTGCAGGGACAGCCATGCGTATTGCCAATCTTATTGAGAGAGACCCTGAAGATATTCATTTAGAAATGACACGCATGGGAGGTGGTTTTGGAAGACGACTTTATGGCGATTTTGCCCTTGAAGCTGCCGAAATTTCAAATCTGGTTAAACAACCCGTTAAAGTTGTTTTCTCAAGGGAAGATGATATGGCTGCGGGCATATATCGGCCAGCAATTAAATATAGAATTAAAGCTGCTATAAGGGATGGAAAAGTAACTGGCTACCATTTAAAAGAAGCTGCAATAAACTCAAATATGTACGGTTTAATTCCTAATTTTTTCCCAGCTGGCGCCATACAGAATTATAAGGTAGAATCTGGAAATTATAAAAGTAATATAACCACAGGTGCTTGGAGGGCACCATATACAAATTTTTTAGCCTTTGCCGAACAAAGTTTTTTTGATGAATTGGCAGAAGCAATAGATATCGACCCAGTTAAATTACGCTTAGATCTTTTAGCAAATGTTAAAGATGGAGAGGATGAAAGTATTGAATATTCTGCTGAGCGTATGACTAATACTATAAAATTAGCCACAGAAAAAAGCAACTGGAGGAATACGGATAAGGGTATTTTTCAAGGCTTTGCCGCCTATTACAGTCACAATACTCATGTTGCAGAAGTTGTAGATTTATCGATGTCTAATGGCATTCCTAAAATTGAAAAAGTTACAGTAGCTGTAGACTGTGGCATTGTGGTAAATCCTACAGGAGCCAGAAACCAGATAGAAGGTGGAGTCATAGATGGTCTAGGACATGCGATGTATGGTGATTTCAGTTTTAAAAATGGCCGGCCTCAAGATGTCAATTTTAATACCTACCGATTAATAAGGATAAAAGAGGCTCCAATTGTTGAAACTTTTTTTGTTGATAACCAATTATCACCAACTGGATTAGGAGAACCTGGATTACCACCTGCAGGTGGAGCTCTTGCTAATGCAATAAAAGCCGCTACTGGTCAAATTTTATTAAAACAACCCTTTACTAAAGAAATGCAGCAAAGAAAAACGGATATTACAATTTAACTGAAAACTGAATTATATAAATCCACTTTTATTTAAAAATCATTTTTATTTTTTTGCGATACGCTGGAAAAAAGTCTGCATCATATAAGTCATCTGTCGAACTAGCACCACCTTGTTGTTCCACTAAAGCCTTATAAGACGACTCATCTACAATATATTTCCAAAGATTAAAAGGTTTGAAAGTTTTGGAGAAGGTACTTTTAAATTTAAAAAGAGAATCTTCTTGACTACCGCGACCACCGCCCAAATTAAATAACTTATACCCTTCATTTGTAGCTTTAATCCTCATTTCATCAAGTATTAACTTGATAGGATTTAAATCTTCATAGTCTCCATTATATCCAGACAAATGATACTGAACTATTTCACCCTTTTTAATAAACAAAGCGCCTCCTATAACTGCGTTAGTTTCATTATGTATACATAATAACATGTCGGTTTCAAAGTCAGTGCTCGATAATAATTTTTTATAATAATCTGAAGGAAAATAGTAGCTATCATCTGCTTCTACCCTATCCATATTTTCGTTGTATAAATCTATAAAAACCTCGAGATGCTCTTCAATATTTCCTAAGATGACATCACATGATTTTCTCGATTTATTCAAATAGGTTTTAAGTCTTCTACTAAACTTAGCTCTTTGAACTTCAATCGGTTCATTTAAATTAATGTAAACAACTTTTCCAGGATTAATAATTCTACCCATATTTCCTAAAATAAGGGCTTGATTTTCTATAAAAGGATGAAGCCTTGAAAAAACTGAAATTATTTTATTACTAATAAAAAATGTATTCAATTCCTCAGTGAATTCATCAATTTGATGCATTGGTATTTCATCATTAATTAACACGCCACAGTAGCCGTATACCGATGTTGCATCCTTATAATCTGAGCCTTTTATACCTCTAATTAATAAAGGTAACAGTATCAAATTATTTTTATTCTGATATTTAATCAGTATTGCACTTTCATCGGCCTTTTTAGAAAGGTAATGATAATCATAGGTATGGTAAAAATCAACTTGATTAACTAATTCCAATTCCTTAGTCCACTGAGATTTTTCAGTAATAACATTAATCATTTTTAAAGTTTTTCATTGGTTCAATGGCATATAATTAGTTTTAGGGTTGTAGCAATTATATAAAACAAATAAGGGATTTGCCTGTACTGATATAATTAAATTACAATTTGTTAATTATGTTCTAAACATGGCGCCTGTCGGTTCAAGACCTACATAGGCCATACCAGCTTGATTCATCCAATGCGGTTGTATAATACCATGCTGTAAAATAGCATAAATATCTCTATGAATTCTTTCAATTCTAAATTTTGTATACAGCGAGGCAGTACCGGCTACTGCAAATATTTCTGATACCAAATCTCTAGACGCAGTCGCTGCATTATGAGATGCAGACCATACATCTGCTAATTGAAGATCGGTGTATCGATTTCCTGCTTTAGCTTCTTCCCATATTTGATGGACAGAAGAATGTAATTGCAACCTCATCGCAGACAATGTTGCTCTAGCCTTGGCAATTGCAGCTTGCACCGTAGGTCTATCTCTCAGATCAGGATTTTTACCTGGTGTAATCCTATCGCTACACATTTTTTCAAGCTCATCAATAGCAGCTTTTAATAAGCCTAAAGCCATAGATGCATTACCAGAAGCATTTATACAGCCTATTGGTAATCTATTATAAGCACTATCAATAGCGACTGGACTCTCAAAATCCACAGCATAATTATTAGGAACAAAAGCATTCTTAATTTCTACATCATGACTGCCAGTGCCTTTTAACCCTCCTACACTCCAGGTATCTATTATTTCTACCGATTCTCTAGGTATATAAAATAATTTAAGAAGAGCACCAGGTCCTAATTTAGATGGTAAATTCTCAGAGGTTACTAAACACCTTAACACAAACCAATCTGTCAATTCACATCCAGATACTAAAGTCCACCTGCCAGACACGCTATATCCTCCATCTACAATAGTTGCTACACCTTCAGGGCGCGCAGAATTTGCATAGACATGCGAAGGGTTTTTATATATCTCTTTTAAATCTTTCTCCTTTAAAAAACGTCCAAAAGTACATGCTAAATGATTATTCCATACAATCCAAGCTACTGATGCTTCGGCACTACTTAATAATTCATAAACTTTTAATGTTTCAACAGGATTACCTCCCCAACCCCCTAATTTTTCAGGAAGCCCCATTCTAAATAATCCATTATTTTTTATAGCTTCCACAACCGCTGGTGCTAACTTTCTGGTTGCTTCTGTTTCTTCTCTATTATTAATGGCTACAGAATATATCTCATTTGCTGAATCGATTAATGATTTTGAAACAGATCTTAGGGCTGATGAATTATGCATAGATTTGCGTGTATGATTAAAAATTACTAAAAACTAACTCGTTTTGGATTAGAAAGGTATTGTAAAAGTAAAAATTTAGGTAATTAATTTGTTTAAATACCAATATAGTTGATAAAATAAAAAAGCTCTATCAATTGAGACAGAGCTTTTTGCGGAGAAAGAGGGATTCGAACCCCCGGAGGTGTGACCCTCGCCAGTTTTCAAGACTGGTGCATTCGACCACTCTGCCATTTCTCCAATAGCGGGTGCAAATATAAAATCCTTTTTTATCTGAGCAAAGCTTTTTTTCTAGTTTTTTTTAAGTTTTTAATTAATTTCTTTACACAATAAATTGAAACATTACATTTTGAATTGTACTTTTCGGCCATATAACTAAAAAATTCATTAATGCTATTGAGTCAGAGTTTATGAAATATCTACTTTTATCATTTACCATCCTGATCAATTTTAGTATTCTCAGTCAAAATAATTCTATTGCCGCTGGAGAACGATTAATTTTTAACGCGTCATATAATATTTCTGGCATATTAACAGATATTGCCCAGGTTAAAATGGAAACTAGTGAAGTGCGAACTTCTAAAAATGTGCTTTTAAGACTAAAATGTACGGCAACGACATTTAAAAAATGGGATAATTTCTTTAAAATTAGAGATTTATACGAAAGCTATGTAAGCCCTAAGACCTTAACGCCTTATTTGTATAAGCGCGATATAAGCGAAGGTGGATATTATAAATTTATGCAATACAAATACAACCATAAGCAGAATATTATACAAAGTCTCAAAAAGAAAAAACGCAAGGACGGAAGTATTTGGGACGAGAATAAATCTATAAAGATTGGACCATCAAGTAAGGATTTGATAGCCACTCTCTATCATATTAGAAATTTAGACATACATAAAGCAAGTCCTGGAGATCAACAGGACTTTAAAATTATTTTTGATAATAAAGAACAAACCATATCGCTTAAATATTTGGGCAAGGAAACCATCTCTACAAATATTGGTAGCAAATCCTGTTATAAATTATCTGTTTCAATTAAAGGAACTGATGTGCTTAAGGGTAAAAATGATAATTTATTATGGTTAACCGCAGACCAAAACAAAATTCCAGTTTATGCAAAATTTAAAATACCTGTGGGTAACGGTGAATTAAAAATTATATCTGCTTCAGGTTTAAAATACAATTAAGAATGAAAAAAACATTTATCATACTTGGCTTTGCAACTGCACTTATTTCAGTTGTTTTAGCAGTTACACCTTTATCGAATTTAGCAATTTTCCCAATTATTATAGCTGTTATTTGCGGCCTCATACTATTCTATATTTCAAAGAAGGAAGCTTCTAAAATTAAGACAATTCAATATATTTTTCTACTGGTAATTATAGCACTCTCTTTAACAATTTACAAGAGTATAGTTAATACACAAGAAATCGGAGACATAGAGCAACTAGAACAACGAGAAGAAGAAAACTTAGAAGATTCAAAAGAACTTTTAGAAGACATAGAAATCGATGAAAATCTATAAAAATGGGATTATACTGAATACTATCAGTTCATTTAATTCTGTTATTTTTGTTTAATTCAATAAGTTACATGAAAATATTAGTTGCATCGGTGCTTATTCTGGTTGGCTCTTGCGCCACACTCAGACATAGTGAAAAAATAGAAAACCTTAAAAACAGCATCCAGTTTAAGGACAAAGCAGTCATTTACAAATATCTTTCTTCGATCGAAATAAAACAACTAAAATCACATGTAGAAGAAGTTTCCTCTGATAAATATGAGGGGCGTATGACTGGCGAAACAGGCCATAACCAAGTATGTAATTATTTGCGAGAATATTATAAATCCCAAAGCATTGAAGCACCAGAGTCGCACGCAAATTATTACCAGTTTGTCCCTAAAGAAGTTTTGCCGGAAGGTTTAAATAACTCGCAAAATGTGATTGCTTATATAAAAGGAGCTGAGTTTCCAGAGGAATATGTGTTTATTACAGCACATTCCGATCATGAAGGAATTATTAATGGCGAGATTTATAATGGTGCAGATGATAATGGCTCTGGCACTGCAGCTGTTTTAGAAATGGCAGAAGCCTTTAAACTGGCGTCAGAAGACGGATACCATCCTAAAAGAAGTATCGTGTTTTTACACGTTACGGCAGAAGAGGTTGGTTTACATGGTTCTCGTTATTACGCTAACAATCCCATCTTCCCTCTCGAAAATACAATTTCAGTATTAAATATAGATATGATAGGTCGTGTAGATGAACCTCATAAGGAAAATGAGAATTATATATATATTATAGGATCTGATCGTTTAAGTACGGAATTACATTTTATTGCTCAAAAAGCCAATCAGGAATTCACCAATTTAGAGCTGGATTATACTTTTAATGAGAAAAATGATGTAAACAATTATTATTACAGATCCGACCATTATAATTTTGCATCTAAAGGTATTCCGGTTATTTTCTTTTTTAACGGAGAACACGACGATTATACCAAACCAACGGATACTGCAGATAAAATCAACTATCCTTTATTAGCTAAACGGACCAAACTTATTATGTCTACAGCATGGTATCTAGCAAATTCCCCTAATCGCCTGTACCCCGAAATTATTTAATGTTAAAGTTTGTTAAATGCAATTTGAGTAAAACTTAACACCTTATTAAATTTGTAGATTTACGCATATCACGCTATTAGACAATAACACTAAACTTTTAAAATATTTACTTAACTAAAATTCTTATGAAAAAGATTCTATTTACTTGGCTTATTTCAAGTTTCATTTTAAGTTGTGGCACCTCCTCCAAAAGCACCAATACGGTACAAAAAGCTGAGGCCATCAATCCGTCTGTTTATGCTTCCACTATAACCGCTGAAGAATTAAAAGAGATGCTATACAAATACGCATCGGATGAATTTGAAGGTCGTGAGACAGGGGAAAAGGGACAGAAGATGGCGGTTGAATATCTAAAAACGCAATATCAATCTATGGATATTCCTACGCCTTTAGGAGATGATGATTATTTCCAGGAGGTTCCATTAGAAAAACAAAGTGTTTCAACAGCTACATTTTCAATTGATGGACAAACTTTTAAAAATTTTGAAGATCATATTGTTTTGCGTGCTTCTGGCAATACTCAAATCTCTGTAGATGACATAGTGTATGTTGGTTATGGGATTGATGCAGACAATTATTCAGATTATAAATCAATAGATGTAAAAGATAAAATTGTGCTTGCTAAAGCTGGAGAACCGAAAGACGACAACGGCAATTATGTTACTTCTGGTGAGGCAGGAGATACCAAATGGACCAATGGACGCCAATCATTATCGAGCAAAAGAGATGCGGCTAGCGCTAATGGCGCCAAAGGGTTAATATTATTAGATTCTAATATGTTTTCAAGATATGCACCCTATTTTCAACGCCAGGCAGAATCTGGTGCAACTGGTCGTTTATCTTTAAAAAGTAGCGAGCCAGAGATGATGATGCTCTTAATAAATGATAATACGGCTAAATCTTTACATGCCTCTATTTTAGAAGATAGTACACCTAAAGTTTTAAATTCTGACTTAACAATAGCTATAGAAAATAAGTCTGAAACCATTACATCGGAAAACGTAGTAGCATACATTAAAGGATCAGAAAAACCAGATGAAATCATTGTAATATCTGCACACTTAGATCATGAAGGTATAAAGAATGGTCAGGTTTATAATGGAGCAGATGATGATGGCTCTGGTACTATAGCCATTTTAGAAATAGCAGAAGCTTTTAAAATGGCAGAAAAAGCGGGACATGGTCCAAAACGATCTGTGTTATTTTTGCATGTTACTGGTGAAGAAAAAGGATTATTAGGGTCAAGACACTATACAGATAACGATCCTATTTTTCCATTAGCAAATACAGTTGCCGATCTTAATATAGATATGATCGGAAGAATAGACCCAAATCGCAAGTCAGGAAATCGCAATTATATTTATTTAATAGGTAGTGATAAACTAAGTACAGAATTACATAACATTTCCGAAGAAGTGAACTCTAAATATACAAACGTTGAATTAGACTATACCTATAACGATGAGAACGATCCTAATAGATTTTATTACAGATCTGATCACTATAATTTTGCAAAAAATAATATTCCAGTTATATTTTATTTTAATGGAACTCATGCAGACTATCATAAACCTTCAGACACTCCAGATAAAATCGAATATGATTTACTAGAAAATAGAACGAAGCTAGTATTTCATACAGCCTGGGAATTGGCAAATCGAGCCAATAGAATAATTGCTGACAAGGCAGAATAATCAGTTATTTAACAGTGTTGCAAGTATATTTACA
Organism: Winogradskyella sp.; assembly: GCA_013002225.1. Lineage (GTDB taxonomy): Bacteria > Bacteroidota > Bacteroidia > Flavobacteriales > Flavobacteriaceae > Winogradskyella. The sequence continues at coordinate 1,052 of JABDKL010000022.1, read as the reverse complement.
AAACAAATGTTAAATTTATGTATTATGCTTTGAAGTTTAAGAATTATTATATATATTTAAAGTGTTGTATTGGGGTGCTGATACATTTTGGCTGAGAAAACACCCATTGTACTCGTTGGATAATGCCAACTGAAGGAATACATTAACAAGTAAAGGGAACATTATGTTTATCATATGTTCCCTTTATTATTTATATTAGGTACAAAAACATAAAAGCCTTTCATTTCTGAAAGGCTTTTCTAATTTCGGGTGGAAGACCGGGTTCGAACCGGCGACTTTCGGTACCACAAACCGACGCTCTAACCAGCTGAGCTACAACCACCATTTTAATTAGGACTGCAAATGTAATTTATTTACATTTTTCTACAAAGTGTTTTTTTAACTTATTTTAAATCAAATAAACTATTTACTAATGGAAAACGCTCAACTGTATAGCCTTCAGCATATTGCACGCCTACCAATCGACCTAAATTTCGGCCCCTGTACACAATACTATCTGTAAAGTTTTTGCTAGAAATTGGTGTTTCCGGCTCATTACTCTCAGGATCAAAAAATTGCGTTTTATACGCCAATACTGCATCCATTTTTTTATCCATAAATCCAGAAACATCTACTGTAATATCTGGTTCAATATCTTTCCATTGAACATAATGATATATTGCCTTTGGTCTCCAAGGACCTTGAACCTCATTTTGATCTCTATGTACGGTTTCGATTTTTCTCAAGCCACTTAAAAAACAAGCATCGCTTACCAATTGACTAGCTCTACCATGATCAATATGTCTATCATCAATTGCATTGCAAATCACCATTTCTGGTTGGTAATACCTTATCATTTTTATAAGTTCAATTTGATGTTCTTTATCATTTATAAAAAAGCCATCAGAAAAATGCATATTAATTCTGGATTGCACACCTAAGACCTTTGCAGCATTAAAAGCTTCTTCATCACGAGTTTCAGCCGTACCCCTTGTACCTAACTCTCCTCTCGTTAAATCTATAATTCCTACTTTTTTACCATTCGCAACTTCCTTTGCCAAGGTTGCTCCGCA
>JABDKL010000020.1 GCA_013002225.1 Winogradskyella sp. | reverse complement strand
TCTAGTCCTATTGAATATGCTTGTACTAAGTCATCAGGCAAACGCTTAAAAGCTGCTTGAAATGGTTTAGTAAAAAACATACTTGGTTTAATTCCTTTCTGATATATACTTCTTGATATTAAGTAAGCTGTACTTTCATAACTTAAAAATCTACCTGTTTTTTTATCTCTAAATTGTATACCTTTTCTTTTAACATAATCTTTCATTGATTTTCTTAGACCACCTTTTTTACCACTACCTGTACCAAATCTATATGGACTATTCGGGGCTTTAGCACTTGATGATTTACCTCTTACACCTCTATCTTTAAACTTACCATAATCAGCCATTTCAAATGATAACGACATTGTATCTCTTTTTGGGTCTACATCAAAATCTAAACTATTATATAAGTTTTTTGTATCATTAAAAGTGCCATAAGGAGAAGCACCTTTAGTTAGGTTTGTTCTTGCTTGTTGTATAACATACTTAGCAAACTTATTTAATTCATCTCTTAAATACTTATCTGCTAACATATATCTATATCGTTTTTAACAAACACATCAAAGGTTGCACTCCACCCTGCTAAACGATTATCAAACCTTTCATAAAAAGGCTCTAGTGTAGCATCGCCATCTAATTGGTATTGGTCGCTATATAGTGTACCCTTTCTAAGTACCATAACAAGTTTATTAAGTACTGCTAGTTGAGTGTTTAATATATCCTGTTCATTGTTATTGCCTCTAAATATATCTGTAGTAGCTTCTTTGCTTTCATCTACTATATCCATAGAAAGTACACTAATATTAAACGTTAAGGTTTGTTCTTGTGTACTCACACTATTAATTATAATATGACTTAAAGGGAATATACTTTGCTTTGCTAGGTCTATGTCGTATATATCGCCTGTAGTAACTGTATTAACATTTACATCACCTAGTAATTGGTCTTTTATAGTTTCTGTTAGTAGGTAAAAACCTCTTATCCCTGTTTGGCTCATTTGAATTTACTTTTTATTTGTCTTGCTTCTAGTTCGTTTTTTTCCTTAGTGTATGTTAAGTATGTTAAGCACTCGTGTACACCTAGTTTAGTGATATGTTCAAATTTTGTAATATCTCCGTTAGATAGTCCATAGATTGAATTGTACCACCCCCATTTGGTTGTGAAGTTAGATACTCCGCTAAGGTCTGCTCGTTCTTCTTGTCCAAAGAGTTCAGCATAACTAGTGATAAGTCCTTGCCTAAATTGTAAAAAAAAACAACCGCACCTAAAACCGCATCTAAAGGCATATCCTTTGCTATTTCGCTTGTATTAGGCTCATACTCCTTTATAGTGTATCTATTGCCTTTGCGGTGTTCTATTGGTCTATATAGTACGTTTACTGCTCTGTGTAAATTATCATTATCACCTATAAAAGTATCTAAGTCTACATATTCTCCAAAACTCATATCTTCAAGACTTGGTATAAACCCATACTCAACACCATTCATTTTGAACATTGATATAAGTTGATGCTTAGTATCAAACATATTATTTATGATACCACAAATTTCTACTATATCTGTAGCTTTCATATTACGCACCACTACTTCGGGAACGTTACAAAATATCTCAATAGTCTTTAGTTGTAGGTCTGTTTCTGTTAAGTCCTGCAGCTTTGCGTATTCTTGATACTGTCCTAAGGTTATTTCGTTTAGGGTTGTCGGTATTCTTATATTTACATTCATATACTTGTACTTATTAATATATAAACGTTTTTAAATATTTTTAGACATAAAAAAACCCCCTGCACTATACAAGGGGTTTAATATATTTTTACCTATATTAATTTATATCCAATTCATTTTTAAAAAATAGTGATAAGCAAGTACATAACTTCTAAAATAAAAAAGACTATCTTCTTTATTAAAAGCAATGGTCATACCATTGTGACTATCTCCTTTTTCATTTATTGTATTTATATACAATCCTTTACTAACAAAGATATTTTTTATATCCTCTTTTGTATAGGTTTCTTTTAATTCTCTAACTGTTTTTAAGTTGTCCATAGCTTCTATTATTTGTTTTTGTTCTCTACAAATATACTACATTATTTTAGTTATAAACAAATTTTAAACAAAAAACTTACGAAAACTTTACGAAAACTTTTTCTAACAGGTTAATGAACTGCATATTTTCCAAAGTTTGGTCTACTCATTATTGAGTATGTGGCATATCTGACTGCATCAATAATGTGGTCGTTTTTTGGTATTGGCTTGTTTGTTAGTTTTCCACTTCTATCTTCTAGCCATTTATAGTTTCTAAATTCTTGTATAGCGTTTGTACTATCAGTTGTTATATGTATCTTAAATCTCTTTAATAAGTCTATACCTGCATTTATACTATCCCTGCCTTTTAATGATGGTTGTATATTGTGACCCATTCTACGCAATTCATCTATTAAGCGTGGCTCTGCTGCATCAAAATAAATAGGACTTCTATTTACTACTTCCTGTTTTAAAACATCGCTTATATCTCTTGTAGTCATCATTGTTCGATATAAGTGTTCTTTAATGTATATATTATGGTCTTTCTTGTATACGCTAACTAAAGTGCTAGGGTCGTTTGTATATCCTGCATCAGCGCCATAGCTAACTAGTTCCGCATCGTGTGGTATATGAGGTACTTCTATATAGTTAAATATAGTTGCTTTACTTATACCTTTTTCCCCTAGTCCGTATATTTGCCAATATTGTTCATCTGTTTCTTTTAAACGTTCTATTTCGTCTATTATGTTTTCGTTCAAAAAAGGGTTGTCTAAATATGTGGTTTTGTAAAATTCTACATCTTCTCTATTAAGGACTTTGTCGTATATCCAATGGTATTCATCAGATGGGTTGTAATCTAGTACTACTTTTTCTGTTGTTCTAAATATTAATTGCTGCCAATCTTCATAGTCTAACTCATTAGCTTCATTAATAAACAAAAACTCTCTTTTACGACCTCTAATTTTTTGAGGTTGGTCTACGCTTATAAATTCTATAAGATTATTGTTTAATGTATACTCGCTATTAGATTTATTATGGTTGGCTTCATCATACTTATTATGTTGTTTAAGTATTTCTATAAAGTCACGCATAACAGAACTACGAACTGCAGGAAACGTTTTTCTACATATTGTTATAGTCTTAC
>JABDKL010000014.1 GCA_013002225.1 Winogradskyella sp. | reverse complement strand
GGTTTTCGTTGTCCTTCTGTAGACATATCCAACACTCTAAAATGACCTTGATCTTTTAAAATTTCTTTATCTGCCATTGTAGGCTGGTATGGCTTGTCTACCTGCAATGCAGAAACAAAATCATCGTTATTAACATATTGTCTATCAACACTCACTAAATCAAATAAAATTAATGCAGCAAAAACAATGACGACTAACGTTTCCGAAAGCTTCTTTTTTAAGAATAGGAAAATGGTACCAGAAGAAAGTAGAACCAATATTAAAGACCTTAAAGTATCTGTCGTTAACAGCTCTTTTCTATCTTCTATAACTGCATCCATAAATACCTGGCCATAAGCCTGTATATATTGATCGTCTCGTAATCCTTCAAATTCGAATAATGAAGATTTAAAAAGTAAAAAAACAACGCATAGACCTGCTGTGATGGCTACACTATATTTTAGAGCTTTTAACTTTATTTCAGTCTTTATAAAATCATTGAATACTCTATTTAATGCAAATATGCCTAGAATGGGTACACATAATTCTAATACTACTTGGATGGAGCTTACGGCTCTAAATTTATTATATAACGGCACATACTCAATGAAAAAGTCGGTTAGAATTCCAAAATTTTTCCCGTACGATAGTAATAGAGACAAAACACTCCCTCCTACAAGCCACCATTTTAAACGGCCTTTAATTAAAAATAATCCAAGTACAAATAGAAATATAATAACCGCTCCAACGTAAGCTGGTGCTTCGACAATTGGTTGATCTCCCCAATACATTGGCGCATTTTTCGCTGCGTCTAATGCATCAATAGGAGATGCTCCTAAATTGATGTAAGCCTTATAAGTTTCCGAATCTTTACCAACATCTTCTGTATTACCACCACCCATAAATTTTGGGATAAAAAGATTAAAGGTTTCGAGAAATCCATAACTATATTCTGTAATATAATCTTTATCTAAACCGGTTGATACTGTCTTTGGTGATCCATCTGGTGCTATAGTTAATTCACTTTGCCCTCTCGTACTTTCCTTAACATACTCTTGCGTAGCAAGTATGTTAGTCGCATTTAACCCAATAGCCAAAATTGCAGCTACAGATAATAGCCCTACAGACCTAAAGTAATGAGGTAAAAGTTTCTTACGGTAAGCATCAATTAAATAACTTAAACCCAAAATTATAACCAAGAGCATTAAATAGTAAGTCATTTGGTAATGGTTGGCTACCAATTCTAAACCTAATGCAACAGTGGTAAGTAAAAAACCAAGCACATATTTTCCTCTGAATGTTAAAATAATTCCAGATAAAACTAACGGCATATACGCAATAGCATGAGCTTTAGCATTATGACCCACACCGAGAATGATTATAAGATAGGTTGAAAACCCAAAAGCCAAAGCACCTAAGGCTGATAACTTATAATCTACTTTTAATGAGAGTAGTAAGATGTAAAAACCTAAAAAGTAGAGCAGAAGATAATCTGCTGGTCGTGGAAGAAAACGCAATGTTAAATCGAGCTTCTTAATAAAATTGTTTGGATATTTCGCCCCTAACTGATAGGTCGGCATACCACCAAAACCACTATTTGTCCAGTAGGTTTCGGTATTATTTGTCTCAGCAAAAGATTTATGTTGCTGAGCCATACCTATATAGTGCATTATATCACTTTGAAATATTTTTTTGCCTTGTAATACAGGACTAAAGTATACGAGCGAAATAACCACAAAACCAATTAAAATAAGAGCATGTGGTAATAAACGTTTTAATGAAGATGACATGAAAATACGTTATGTTGAATGAATTTGAAAAGTAGGTATTTTTTTTGAAAAAACACATGTAAATACAGTTTCGAAAAACTGAAATTTAGTCGACTTCTTCGTAATCAATGTACTCACCGACTTTAGGGTCTGAGGTTTTATCTTGATTTGGCATTTTATCAATAACCGTTTCTCCTTCTTTATGCTTTTTTTGCTGTCGTTGGTTTTGTTGATTCTGAAATCCGCCAAACTGTTGTCCAAATTTTTTTTCAGCTTTTTTGGCTACAAATCGCAAAAGAAATGGCGCAAAAAGACGTGCTAATATTTTGACACCAAAATATATGAGTAAAATTATTAATATTGTTCTAAGTAATCCCACTGCCGAAGCTGTATAAATCATATTGTTTATTAATAGTCAAAAATACAATTATCCTAATTTATATTTGACTATAAATCCTTAAAAAATCTATAAAATATCTATATTTGATTTTAAACCTATATTCAATGCAGACGCTCAAATCCTTTTTTATTCTACTAATCTATCTGGTATCAAATGCTGTATTTGCTCAGTATACCGAAGTTATAAATTCTAATAGACCAGGTGTCTCAGAAAGTGCATTCTCAGTCGGAACTGGTGTTGTACAGTTCGAACTAGGAGGTTTCACTGTTAAAGAAGAACATACACCCTTACAATACGATGTATCTGGTTTTGGTGTTGATTTTGCTGTTAGGTATGGTGTGTTATGGGAGCAATTAGAGTTTCAGTTAGATGGAGTTTATCAAAATGACACCCAAACATTTAATGCAGGACAAATTCCCATAGAGAATCCGCGATCTAATTTCAGAAACTTTACGCTCGGAGCAAAATATCTAATTTACGATCCCTACAAAAATGCCGAAGATGAAAAACCTAATTTGTACAGTTATCGCGCTAATAGAAAATTTAAGTGGAAGTCCTTAATTCCGGCAGTATCTGTATTTGTTGGTGCTAATTACGATGCGTCTAACAATCCTTATACAGCACCTGATGTTGAAGGATTTAGCCCTAAAGTTATGATTGCTACTCAAAATAATTTTAATGGTGGATGGGTATTTGTTATGAATTTAATTAAGGACCGAATTGGTTCTGACTTTTCCGAATTTCAATATGTGTTTACGCTAACGCATTCCTTTACACCACAATGGGTGGTTTTTGGTGAAGCGCAAGGCATTAATAGTGACTTCTACGCCGATAATATTTTTAGATTTGGAGGCGCTTATTTATGGAGTAAAGATTTTCAGCTCGATGCTAATATTGCATTTAATACTAAAGACACACCCTCTGTATTTAATATTGCCTTTGGTGCATCTTATCGATTAGACTTTCACCAGGATAAAAACATATCAAATTAACATGTAACAGTATATGATCATTTGTAAACCTATCATTAATCAAAATCTCTAAAGGCTATTTATCTTAAGACCACTAAATCAATATATGATAACAATAAGACCAGCGACCTCTAAAAAAGATTTAAGAACTTTTGTCAAATTTCCTTTTTCCCTATATAAGGATTCTAAATTTTGGGTACCACCAATAATTAAACAGGAACTAGAAACATTTAATAAGGATAAGAACCCTATTTTTAAGGATGCTGAAGCACAATTTTTTCTGGCATATAAAGGCGATGAAGTCGTAGGAAGAGTTGCTGCAATAATAAACTGGCTCGAGGTTAAGAATCAATCAATTAAAAAAATGAGGTTTGGATGGTTCGATTTTATTGATGATTTAGAAGTCAGTAAAGCATTATTAGAGACGGTTGAAAAAATAGGCAGAGAACACCAATTAGATTATGCAGAAGGACCAGTTGGATTCTCTAATTTAGACAAAGTAGGCGTGATGACAGAAGGATTTGATAGTATAGCACCTATGATCACCTGGTATAATCACCCTTATTATATTGACCATTATTTTAAGCATGGTTATAAAATCGAAAAGGAATATTCTGAAAGTAAATTTCCTTTTGCGAATGTGAAACCAGAAACGTTTAAAAAAGCTCAGGAGCTCATTAAGCGTCGCTATAAATTAAAAGCTTTAAAATTTACTAAAACAGAGGAGGTTATGCCTTATGCAGACCGCATGTTTGATTTATTTAATCAGAGTTATTCCTCGCTTGCTTCTTTTGTAGAAATTACGGATATACAAAAGGAGTACTTTAAAAGTAAATTTGTGAGTTTTGTAAATCCAGAATATATAAAATTTGTTGTGGATGAAGATGATACATTAGTCGGATTTGCTATTGTAATGCCTCGATTTGCAGAAGCATTACAAAAGGCTAAAGGCAAATTGTTTCCTATTGGTTTTACACATGTTTTAAAAGCAAAAAAGCATAGTAAAGATGTAATTTTTTATTTAATTGGCATTCATCCCGACTATCAAAATAAAGGTGTACATGCTGTTATTTTTAATGAATATTATGAAACCTTTACCAAAAAAGGTATTGAAATGTGTTACCGCACACCAGAATTAGAGGATAATGTGGCCATACATAAAATATGGAAGCATTTTGATCCTGTTGTGTATAAGCGTAGAAAAACACTCAGAAAAAATTTATAAAAAAAAAGCTATCCTAAGAGATAGCGTTTTTTATTAAAGAACTATGTGGATTTATTCACCCATCGCAGCAATCAATGCGGCAGACATGCGCTTATAAGTTCCATTATGAAGTCTTTCTCTAATAGCGTCAAAGGCATCTAAAGTTTCTCTGACATCTTCTAAAGTATGTGTTGCTGTTGGAATCATTCTAAGTAAAATTAATCCTTTAGGTATCACTGGATAAACAACTATAGAACAGAATATTCCGTAATTTTCTCTTAAATCTCTAACCAATGCCATAGCTTCTGGAATACTTCCTTTTAGGTAAACTGGTGTAACACAACTTTGAGTTGTACCAATATCAAAACCTCTTTCCTTTAATCCTGATTGTAACGCATTTACAATAGTCCAAAGATTTTCTTTAAGTTCTGGCATAGTACGTAACATATCCAAACGTTTTAATGCACCCACAACGAGTTGCATTTGAAGCGATTTAGCGAACATTTGAGAACGTAAATTATATTTTAAATAATCGATTATCTCTTGGTCTGCCGCAATAAAAGCACCAGTACTCGCTAATGACTTTGCAAAAGTTGCAAAATAGACATCAATATCTGCCTGCACGCCTTGCTCCTCTCCTGCACCTGCACCTGTTTTTCCTAAGGTTCCAAATCCATGAGCATCATCAACAAATAATCTGAAATTAAATTTTTTCTTAAGCGCTACAATTTCTTTTAGTCGACCTTGTTCTCCGCGCATTCCAAATACACCTTCTGAGATAACAAGAATACCACCACCTGTTTGCTCTGCCATTTTTGTAGCACGCTCAAGATTTTTTTCTAAGCTTTCAATATCGTTATGCTTATAAGTAAAACGCTTACCATGATGCAATCTAACACCATCAATAATACAAGCATGAGCATCTACATCATAAACAATTATATCGTCCTTAGCAACTAAAGCGTCTACTGTCGACACCATTCCCTGATAACCAAAATTCAGCAAATACGCTGCTTCTTTTTGTACAAAAGCGGCAAGCTCGTTTTGCAATTGTTCGTGCAGATCAGTATGTCCAGACATCATACGAGCACCCATAGGATAAGCAGATCCATACTGCTTGGCAGCATCAGCATCAACTTTTCTAACTTCTGGGTGGTTTGCTAATCCTAAGTAATCATTTATACTCCAGGTAATGACATCCTTCCCTTGAAATTTCATTCTGTTAGAAATTTCGCCTTCCAATTTTGGAAATACAAAATAGCCTTCTGCTTGTGCAGCCCACTTTCCTAAGGGTCCTTTGTCTCTGTAAATTTTTTCAAATAAATCCTTCATGCGTAGTCTTTTATATTAGTTCAATACTAAGAATTTTTGATTATAATTAATATTGATTTAATATATTTTAGTTTTGTTAGTTGCAGCAAAATTAGTTAATAATATTATGACTGCATAATTTATTTATCCCAAGTAATCCCGTCTAAATAAAACAAAAAAAACCTACCAAAAAATTATTGGTAGGCTCCTTAATTCGTTAATCTTTTTATTTAATATACTCGATGGTTGTATGAACTTCGTTTTTACTATCAAAGAAGCCTTGGTCCTCCATCCACTTATCACTATATACTTTGCTCATATATCTTGATCCGTGATCTGGAAAAATGACAACAACCTTATCAGTTGCTTTAAATTCACCATCTTCTTGTAGTTGTTTTAGCGCTTGCATTGCTGCGCCACTTGTATAACCAACAAATAATCCTTCTGAATTAGCTATTTCTCTTGCCGTATGTGCGCTCTCTTCATCGGTAACTTTTACGAACGTATCAATCAAATCAAAATCGGTTGCCGTTGGTATTAAATTTTTACCAAGACCTTCAATGCGATAAGGATAAATTTCTTTATCATCGAATTCGCGCGTCTCATGGTATTTTTTTAAGACAGAACCATAAGCATCAACACCTATAACTTTTACATCTGGATTTTGTTCCTTAAGATATTTAGCAATTCCAGAAATAGTCCCACCTGTACCACTACATGCTACTAAGTGTGTGATTTCACCATTCGTCTGATTCCAAATTTCAGGTCCGGTTGTATGGTAATGTGCATCAATATTTAATTGGTTAAAATATTGATTTATATAGATCGATCCTTTAATTTCTTCATGCAAACGTTTTGCTACCTGATAATACGAACGCGGATCGTCTGCCTTTACGTGAGCCGGACAAACATATACTTTAGCACCCATTGACTTAAGCATGTCTATTTTATCGCCAGAAGACTTAGAACTCACTGCTAAAATGCACTCATAGCCCTTTATAATGCTCACCATCGCAATACTAAAACCTGTGTTGCCAGATGTTGTTTCTATTATTGTATCGCCAGGTTTTAAAATACCTTGGCGCTCCGCTTCTTCGATGATATGTAATGCAATTCTGTCTTTAGAAGAATGACCTGGATTAAATGCCTCTACTTTAGCATAAAATTCACCATCAAAATCGGCAGTCATTCTATTTAATTTGATGAGTGGAGTACTCCCTATAAGTTGAAGTACATTATCAAATACATTGTTGTTTTTGTCCATAAATGCTAATTATCGATACTCTATTAATTTCAAATACACCTAAAACCTCGCAAAGGTAACATTTTTTTTGAATTAGCTTGAAATACCTTCTAGGTCAAATAGAAATGCGAACTCCTCTGCATCCTCTTTTAAACTTTCAAATCGACCTGAAGCACCGCCATGTCCCGCGTCCATATTGGTTTTAAGATATAACTGTTTATTATCTGTTTTTAGATCTCTAAGTTTAGCTACCCATTTTGCAGGTTCCCAATATTGCACCTGCGAGTCGTTTAGACCAGTTGTAATCAGCATGTTTGGATAATCTTTAGCAGTAACATTATCGTATGGCGAGTAGGATTTCATGTAATTGTAATATAATATGTCGTTTGGGTTTCCCCATTCGTCATATTCGCCTGTGGTTAAGGGTATTGAATCATCTAACATCGTGGTAACAACATCTACAAATGGTACTGCAGCCACTACACCATTGTATAATTCGGGTGCCTCATTAATAATAACACCCATGAGTAAACCACCTGCACTTCCGCCCATAGCGTATAAATGACTAGATGAGGTATACCGTTGTTTAATAAGATGAATAGAACAGGCTATAAAATCTGTAAAGGTATTTTTCTTTTTCAAAAGTTTGCCATCTTCATACCACTGTCTGCCTAAATATTCTCCACCTCTTATATGCGCGATGACATAAATAAAGCCTCGATCTAGTAAACTTAATCTTATGGTGGAAAAATAGGGATCTACCGTAGACCCATAACTGCCGTAAGCATATTGCAATAATGGATTGGAACCATCTTTTTTAAGACCTTTTTTATAAACTAAAGACATCGGTATTTTAGTACCGTCCTCTGCCTCTGCCCAAATACGCTCAGAAATGTAGTTGTCTTTATTAAAATCACCTCCTAATACTTCCTGCTCCTTTAAGATCACTTTCGTTTTTGTTCGCATATTAAAGTCAATCACAGAAGAAGGCGTAGTTAAAGCATTATAACCATACCTTAGTATTTCTGTGTCAAATTCTACATTTACACTGGTATAGCAGGTATAAGTTTCATTATCGAAGGGTAAATAATAATCTTGAGTGTCATCCCATCTTTTAACTCTAATTTGGTTGAGTCCATTGCTACGCTCACTTATTACCAAATAATCTTTAAAAATGTCAATATTTTCTAATAACACATCCTCTCGGTGCGGTATTATTTCCTCCCACTTTTTAATAGCTCTATCCGTTTCTGGAACTTTCATGAGTTTAAAATTGGTGGCTTTATCTTTATTAGTTAGTATATAGAAGTCATTTTTATAATGCGAAATACTATACTCTAAACCTCTTCGTCTTGGCTGAAAAACTTCGAACTTACCATCTGGTTTATCTGCATTTAAAATATGGTACTCGTTCGTAACCGTGCTATAGCAAGCAATAATGATATATTTTCTAGACTTTGATTTGTAAACAGTTACGCCAAAAGTATCGTCACCCTCTTCAAATACCAGGGAATCGTTAGTATCACCAAGTTTATGTCTGTAAATTTGATATGACCTTAAAGTAATTTCATCTTTTTTAGTATAGAATAAGGTTTTATTATCACTTGCCCAACTCGATGATCCTGAGGTATTGACAACTCTGTCTGAAGCTACATTACCTGTTTCAATATTTTTAATATGGATGGTATAGTTTCGCCTACCTGTTGTATCTATACCATAGGAAACCAGCTTATTATCAGGACTTATACTTATACCAGCCAGCTTAAAATAATTATGACCCTCAGCCATTTTGTTGCAATCAAATAATAGCTCTTCCGGATTTTCTAAAGAGTCTTTTTTACGAGTGTAAATTGGATAATCTTTACCTTTTTCGAATTTTGTTATATACCAGTAGCCATTGTATTTGTAGGGGACAGACGAATCATCTTCTTTAATTCTCGCCTTCATTTCTTCGAACAGGTCTGTCTGAAATTTTTTGGTATGCTTCATTTTTAAATCACAATACTCATTTTCGGCCTGTAAGTAGCTTAATACTTCAGGGTGTTCTCTGTTCTTCATCCAAAAATAATTATCGGTACGCGTATCACCATGCGCTTCTAACTTATGAGGAATTTTCTTAGCAATTGGAGGCACTATATTTTTATGATTTGTCATTTTTAATCTTAAAATTTATTCTGAAAAAGAGGGCAATTTAGTAATTTTACAGCGCATTAATTTAAATGATAAAATATATGTTTGGAGATATGATGGGTATGATGTCAAAATTAAAAGAAGCCCAAAAAAAAGTTGAAGAGACGAAGGAACGCTTACATACTGTAATAATTGACGAATCTAGCAGTGATAAAAAACTTAAGGTCTCAATTACTGCCAATAGAACAATTAAAGCGATTTCTATTGATGATGAACTACTAAACGATAAGGAAATGTTAGAAGATTACCTCATCTTAACACTTAACAAAGCTATAGAAAAAGCAACTGAAATTAACGAAAACGAAATTGCTGCAGTAGCTAAAGATGGTATGCCTAACATACCTGGAATGGATATGTTTAAGTAAAATTGTGGTTTTAAATCGTCTAAGAATTACCGAAATTTCCGATAAAATGTAATTAGTAATTGCTAAATCTAATAGTTTGGTATTTAGTCTAAAATAAAACCCAAAAAGATTGTTAAAATTTATCTTTAATTGATATTAATGCTATTAATCAATTATTTATTATGAAACAATTTTTTAAACTATGTATGCTGGCCATACTTTTTGTATTTGCCAGTTGTGAGAAAGAATCAGCCTCTGATTCTACTCTAGAACAGAACGAAGTACTTTTCGAAAAAGAGATAATTGTCTCTGACGGTGAGGAAGATCCTGAATTACAATTTACTGAAACCAGTGAAAGATTAGTTGTAAGTTCAAGTAAAACTTATGGTAATAATGGACCAGAAGTTGCTGCAACCTATACGGTTATCGATGCCGATAGAGCACCTTATGGGCACATTCAACCTGTATCAAACTTTTGGTGGTCTAATAGTAGAGATGCCGATGATTATTTTAATCCTGACACTTACTATGGTGCTGCAGAGGGTGAAAACTTAGTCTTTACGGAGTACACTAATGGAACAGCGAATTTAGTAGGAACTACTATATCTGGTACCTGTACTGTAGAACTTAACGTATGGTTTAAGCATAAGAAAGATTGGGCCGAATGGCAAGCTATTGGTGGAGAACACAAAAAAGAAGGTGTTGCAGGTTTGGCTTCAAATTCTGCAGACATGAACTTTTACCTTATTGACCATACTAGAAGTACAGTGACTGCTAGTGGTGGTGATTGTATTGAAACTGGAACTTTTGGCTTAGTACAAAGACCAGATCCAAATGACCCAAACACTCCAAATTATGGAACCCATATTGGTCCTGGTGGTGCTAATTACGATTCTAATATTGGTGCTTTTGGTTTAAGTACTTGGGGAACCTTAATAGATCCTGTTTCTTGCTTACCTATAAGTAAACCAAAGATTGACTTTAACTTCCGTTTAGAATTAAATGAAGAGGAGTGTAATGATTGTGAAGGTAAAGTAACAGATTTAACTTTAAACTGGGATTGGCATAATGATTACAGAGTGAGAGTTTACCAGCGTTACGAAAACACATGTTACGCAACTAAGATCTTCGATGAAACCGTAGGCGCTCATGAAAACTTTAGTTTCAGTGGTGCTAATAGTAATGGTACAATTGGTAAATGGGCGTACATTTTTGTAGGTAACTGTTATTACACCAAAATTAGAACCAACTGTGATTTAGAAATTGGACCAGGTTATGTAAAAGGTGTTCTAGAAGTAGTTTCTGGTAACAGTTCTCATGGAGGCGAACTATGTGAGTACGTTCCAGAAGACAATTATTGTCATAGACACTGGAGATGTAGATATCGCAGTCACTGTAGATATTACTAACATCTATATATAGATTATAAAAAAGGGACGAAATATCGTCCCTTTTTTTTGTTTCAAATTTAGCGCCTTATTAAGAGTAAACCCGTCTCAAAACTGGATTACAAAATTTAAAGATCAATAGATATAACCATTTTTGATTAAAAACCTTCACCAGTAAACGATAGGATAGTTTGTTATAGTCTCGGCTTATAAATGCATTTAA
Organism: Winogradskyella sp.; assembly: GCA_013002225.1. Lineage (GTDB taxonomy): Bacteria > Bacteroidota > Bacteroidia > Flavobacteriales > Flavobacteriaceae > Winogradskyella. The sequence continues at coordinate 32,159 of JABDKL010000014.1, read as the reverse complement.
TGGATACGCACCTATCTGCTCAAGACCTGTTAACATTGATCTTATTTCCTTGAGGCTAATGGACGACTTAAGTATTCTTACCATCATAAAAAAGACAAAAGATTGCTGCCTTGTTTTTAACCTATCAATACAATCCCTATTAACACTATTAATTTCCAAAGAATCTATAATTTCGTCAAAAACAATTGCTGCATTGTAATTATCTTTAATCACTTGCACATAATGCGTTTTTTCTTTGCTAGTCATTGCAGAGCCGTCCACAATCAAGTGTTTATGAGCAACTATAGAACTATGAGCCATTTTATTGGCTCTTAGAAATAACTGGGCAGTGAATATTGCATCTTCCATCCATCTGCCATTAATAAATCTTACATTAGATTTTCTCAGAAATGAAGCATCTACAATATACCACCAGCATTCATTTTGATATTCCTGTGTGGCTAGGTAATCTCGTCCATTTGTTATTGGAGATAACGCTATTTGATGGTTAATAGTTTTATTAGATCCTTTGTTCATACTTAATTCTGATATAATTTCAGAGTTAAATGTCAGGATGTCTAATTTATTCGCTTCAATTAAAGTCAATAAACTACTTAGGACTTTGTCAACCATAAAATCATCCGGATCAATAAAATAAATATATTTTCCCTTAGCAATGTCCAACCCAGCATTTCTTGCACTTCCTACACCTCCATTTATTTTGTTAATTATTCTTATACAGGAATGTTTAATTTGATATCTCATCGCAATAGCTGCACTTCCGTCCGTAGAGCCATCATCTACAATTATAATCTCAAAATCACCATCCGCCAATCCTTGACTAATTAAATTCTCAATGGATTTACTTAGAAATTTTTCTGAGTTATAAACTGGAACAATTATACTAAGCTTCATCTGTAAGTGTAGTTTTCTCGGGTTTAATCAGCATATTTTTTAGGTAAATAACTAGATATAATATGTTTTCTTTATTAATAAGTGTTACCAGTAAATTAAATTTGAGAGTATCATAATTTTTCTGGGCAAAATTATGAATAGGATAAGCATTTACCTCCTTTAGTGAATTTACTTTATTCTTAATATATGTAATATGAAAAGGATTTCTCACCATATTTAATAAGTTAAAAAAAGTGAAGACATCTCTTCTGTGAGACAAATTATCGATTAATTTTCTGCTATAGTTATCTGTTAATTCGGCTTCATTTATTAAAACACTTAAATTCATTATCATCATATGAAGATAGTATATACGCTTTACCTTAACTATTAAGTCTTTACTTCGCATTAAAGAGCCTCCTGTTTGCACATACCTATGTATAGCTTTTGGTAAATAAACCATCTGTTTAGCGTTCAATAAAGCTTTTAAGGTAAATACTACATCTGCATTATACTCGTTCTTTGTAAATTTTAAGGCATTGGTCTCAATAAATTGTCGCTTTATAAAATACCACCATATTTCATGTCTTAAATCTGGGAAGTTTTCTAAAAATTCAGACCCTGTGCAAACGTTTAACGTACCATCATCAATAGGTCTATTCAGATTAAACAGGTTTAATTTTTTAGTTTCTTTTGTTTTAAAACCAATGATATCGAGATTTTCATTTACCGCAATATCCAATAATGGTTTTAAACTATTATCTACAATATAATCGTCGGCATCTAAATGATAGATATAGTCGCCTTTTGCTTTAGTTAATAGTTTATTTCTTGTAGAATAACAACCCGTGTTCGGGTGAGCGTATAATGTAATATTTGGATATTTTTTAGCGTAATTCTCGACTACAGTAATTGATTGATCCTGTGAACCATCATCCATAATAAGGATTTCATAATCATCAAAATTCAAATCCTGCCTCAAAAGACTTTCAATGCAATTCCCAACGTATTTCTCAGCATTATACATAGGAATTAAAATGCTTAATTTCATGCTAGTTTTTAAGTGTTGAACAATGTAAGACCATTTATTTTATAAACTGAAAAAAATCGTTAATACGCATATGTACAGGTATTAGGTTATAATTGTCTTAAAACCGCTAATAATTGCTGATGCATCACAGAAGTATAATCTAAATGTGTGACCATTCTCAACTTATTACTTCCCATTCCAATAATATGAATTTGCTTATCTGTTAAGGTTTTTAAAAATTGCGCTTCATCTACCTCATTATGTAACTCAAAAATGATAATATTCGTTTCAATAGGTTCTACTTTTTTAATTGAATGTAGATCAGCAAGTACATGACCAATTTCTTTAGCCCTAATATGATCTTCAGAGAGACGTTCAAAATGATGGTCCAAGGCATACAAACCAGCAGCAGCAGCAAAACCTACCTGCCGCATACCACCACCCAAAATTTTTCGAATTCTAATCGCTCCTTTCATCAGCTCTTTATTTCCGATAAGAACTGAACCCATGGGACAGCCTAACCCCTTGCTTAAGCAAACCGAAATAGTATCAAATAATTTTCCATACTGTTGTGGTGTTTCACCTTTAGCAATTAATGCGTTCCATAATCGGGCGCCATCCAAGTGAAAACCTAGGTTATGATTATTAGCTACCTCTCTAATCCTTTTTAATTCTTCGAAATCCCAACATGCTCCTCCTCCTTTATTTGTGGTGTTTTCAATTGCAATTAACGACGTTAGGGGACTGTGATAAAAGTCTGGTGGATTAATTGAAGCTTCAGCCTGTTCCGCTGTAAACATGCCTCTGTATCCATCTATCAACTTACACGAGATTCCACTGTTAAAGGAAGCTCCACCGCCTTCGTAATTATAGATATGTGCATATTTGTCGCAAATAACTTGTTCTCCAGGATTAGTATGTAATTTTAATGCAGCTTGATTAGCCATACTTCCGGTTGGAAAGAACAAGGCTTCGTCCATACCAAACATTTCCGCTAAGCGTTGTTCTAATGCATTTACCGTTGGGTCTTCTTTATAAACGTCATCTCCAACTTCAGCAGTTAACATTGCATTTAACATCCCTTCTGTTGGATTTGTTATCGTATCACTTCTTAAGTCTATAATCATTTTGAAATACTAAAATTTAAATATATGAATCAATATTAATTTATTAGAAAAAACTCTCAATTTTATAAAATTGCATGAGCGGTCAATGTAATTTAACAATCAAAATTTGCATTATATCTAGGGAAAAGCAATACAACAATTAATTTTTGCATTTTATCTATAAGAAGAGGTGCTGAAATGGATATAAGTTAAATTTGTATGCTATTAATTTTAAACTTTCAATCATGATTAAAAAATTATCATTGCTTTTTGGACTATGTTTTATATTCTTTGCATGCCAAACAGAGCAATTAGAAACAGACAATAACTCTCTTTTAGACATAGAAAAGAAAAAGAAAAAGAAAAAACCAAATGTTACTACTTCTGTTGCAAATTTTACTGAGTGTAACATAATTGATGCCGATAGAGCTCCTTGGGGAGATCGCCAACCTACATCAAACTTTTGGTGGTCAGAAACTCCAGAAGCGACTGATTATTTTAATGCTAATACTTATTTTTCTCAGGACAGTAATCATAATTTGGTTTTTAGAGAATACGAAGACGGAACAGCCAATATATTAGGAAGTACAGTAAGAGGTACTTGTGTCGTAGAAATCGATGTTTGGTTAAAAGATAAGCGTACATGGGAAGAATGGCAAGCATTCCATGATGGTGATCATAAAAAAGAAGGTACCGCTGGTAATGCTTCTAATTCTGAGGACATGAGCTTTTATCTCATTGACTCTGAAAGAAGTACAGTTTCTGCATTAGGTGGAGATTGTGTACAAGAGGGAGAATTTGGATTAAGACAAAGACCTGATCCTGCTGACGTTACTACACCGAATTATGGTGCACATATTGGTGTAGGAGGCGCTAATTATGACTCTGATTTAAATGCTATTGGACTAAGTACATGGGGCTGGTTAACTGATGTTAATACAGGCGCAGACTTATGGTTGATAGATTTTAATTTTAAAATTGAATGTGAGCCACCAAGCACAGGCGGAGGCGGTTGCGAAACAGCTTTTGCAAAAGGAAATTCAAATGATGATCATGCATGTTTCGACGAAGGAGGCTTCAGTCGATGGGGATGGAATATAGGTCCTTTATCTGAAGGCACATATACTTATGATGTTTACGCTGGTGCAGGTCAATGTAATATTAGCAACGGCGCTTTAGTTGGAACAGTAACAATTACTTATGATTCTAATGGAGTAACTGCTTCTTACGATCTCTTAGATGGTTATGTAAATACAGAAGAGCATCTGTATGCAGGTTATCTACCTTATCCTACAAAAAATAATGGATCATACACAGTAGCACCAGGTCAATATGATGTTGAATCTAACTTGTCTGGAGATATTTATGTAATTGCTCATTCGGTTGTTTGTGAAGATGATGATGATGGAAATGGACCATACTAAATCATAGTTAAACAAATAAAAAAAACCTGAAATATATATTTCAGGTTTTTTTATTAAGTTAATTAGGCATATAATTACAAGCACCACTACCAATAGGAGATCCGTCTGGTATTTTAGGTGCATTTTTTAGTTTAAATTTATCTGGGTGCTCATAAAATTCGTTAATCATAAGGTTGTATTGAAACTGAAATGCATCCATCGCTAAATTTTTCTTAGCGATATCTTTGATTGTTTTATTGGCTATGGCTTTAACCTGAAAATAAGATTGATCACTGGCAGCTAAATTCATTAAATATTTTAAGACATTAACGTTTACCTGTTGTTGAATTTCTGATAAATAAGCATCTTTATGCGTCTTACCAAATGAGGCCTTAATAAGATCATCAAAAACTTGCTGTAAACTCAATTGATTTTCGTCCAAACTCTTTTGAAGCACCAAGCGGTTAGCTCGCTGTGGATGTAATAAATATTTTAAAGTCATATCACTAGCAGTATTGGCAGCACTTAAAGGATCAAAAGCAACACCTGTTTTTCCTTTAAACGATTCGCGAGTGCGATTATAACCAAATGCTCTTGGCGGAAATAACCCTAATTTGTCTTTCGGAATTGCCAAGGTTTCTGCTTGTAATGTTTTGAGTATGGCCTCTAGAGTATTCTTTTGTTTTTCTGCATCAATTGCTTGTGTGGTTAATTGCCCATCCTTCTTTACAGCATAATTGTAATCTAATCCGCCAATAACTTTTGTTGCTGCTTCCACCTGAAATCGATGATAAAAATATAAGGGTACAAAAACATCCTCTAACACCGAGTAAGGCTCATAAATTTTTATATTATCCACTGAAAAATTTGAAATTGCCTTTTCTCGCAAATCAAGAATATTATTCAATTCCGTCGCAGCATCACTACCATTGTCCCATAAATGGGCTAAGGCATGTGCGCCACCGGCAGCTCTTGCATCAGAATCTGTGATAAAACGCTGGCCCTCCGCTTGTGCCTTCTTCAAAATATTGTTTAAGGCTTCTTCCTCATTGACATCACTTTCAAAATCAGAATAACTATAAGCCACAGTGACCTTATCCCACTCACCTATTCCAGTAGCATACGCGTTACTAAAATCTATTTTTCCATTATTAAGCTCAATATTTGGGTGAGGATAATCCATAACTGATGCTCTATCGTTTGTGCTAGCTGCAAAATTATGGGCAAAACCAATAGTATGACCAACTTCATGCGCACTCAATTGCCTAATTCTTGCCAAAGCCATTTCTAACATCGGTTGGTAATTATCATCATTTTCTGCAAAAGGTTTATTCATCAAAGCTTGCGCTATCATAAAGTCTTGTCGAATACGCAAACTTCCCAGACTCACATGGCCTTTTATTATTTCGCCTGTTCGAGGATCTACTACACTTGCACCATAGCTCCAACCTCTAGTGCTTCGGTGTACCCATTGTATCACATTATACCTACAGTCCATAGGGTCAGCATCTTCTGGCAACATTTTTACCTGAAAAGCATCTTTAAAACCAATGGCCTTGTATGCTTCGTTCCACCAATGTGCTCCATCTAATAATGCCGATCTAACAGGTTCTGGTGTTCCAGGATCTAAATAATAAATAATAGGTTCTATTGCCTCACTTGTTTCCGCATTAGGATTCTTTTTTTCTAAACGATGACGAATAATAAAACGTTTTTTTATAGCCTCTTGTATAGGTGTTGCATAATCTAAGTACGACATAGAAATAGCTCCGCTACGTGGATCAAATACACGAGGTTTGTAATTATCATCTGGTAGTCTTATAAACGAGTGGTGCTGTACAACAGTTACTAATGAGCTCGTAGGTGTTACACTTCTAACATTTTTGCCGGTAGGTTGCCCTTTAAAGGTTAATAATGCTTCAAACTCAACATTTTCCGGAAAAGCTTTGGTGCGTTCTAATGCTAGTGCACTTTTTGACGCATCAATTTTATATGTACCTTCTTTCCTTTGTTTTAGACGATTTGATACGCCATGAGCATCTTCCATTAAAAATGGCGTAAAATCAATAATAAAACTACCAGCATCTTCTGATAGAATTTTAAATCCAAATAAAACAGATTTTGCAAATGCCTGTTCTATACTTTTGCGTTCTGCCTGGTTTTCTGTATTGGCTCTAAACTTTAAATTAGGCTGAATTAACAGTAATTTATTTCCCGATTTTTGAAAATAGACCACGCGTTCATTACCCAGTTGCCCTCTGTCTAATCCAATATCATTACTGCCCACACCAGATGCTAAAGCATTTACATAAAGAAATTCATCATTGAGATTTTTAACTTTAAGGTAAATTTTATCGCTACTTTCCTCATAATAGAAATCAAAAAAACCTTCATATGTTGTAAGGTTTTTTTTATTCAGAATTTGAGCTTGAAATGTGAAATTTATAAGTGCGAAGAAGCAAACGAATAGTAATTTTTTCATATCTATTTCCGGATAAAACGGTTAACTTAGTTGTGAATTATAAAACTACGGAATTTCTAAAAAACCGATTCAAAATTATGGCACTTTAATGCCACATATTATATTTGCAGAAATTACTTCAATATATGATAACATCAGATCAAATTAAAGATCTTAATTCCCGTCTAGACACACTTAGACAATATCTTTGACTTAGATGCTAAGCTCATAGAAATCTCTAACGAGGAAGAACAAACTTTCGACCCTAATTTTTGGAATGACTCCAAGGCTGCCGAGCAGGTAATGAAGTCTATAAGAGAGAAAAAAAGCTGGGTTAATGATTACAATTCTGCTAAAACACTTTTCGAAGATCTCGAAGTTATTTACGAATTCTACAAGGAAGATGAAGCTCCTATGCAAAATGTAGAAGAGCGTTACGAAAAAGCTAATAACGCCATCGAAAAACTAGAGTTTAAAAACATGCTTTCAGAAGAAGGTGATAGCTTAAGTGCTGTGCTTCAGATTACTGCAGGCGCAGGTGGTACTGAGAGTTGTGATTGGGCAAGCATGCTTATGCGCATGTACTTAATGTATGCTGAAAAAAGTGGGTTTAAAGTAAAAGAACTCAACCACCAGGAAGGCGATGTTGCTGGTATAAAAACTGTCACTCTGGAGATTGAGGGAGACTATGCCTTTGGCTGGTTAAAAGGCGAAAATGGAGTACATCGATTGGTACGTATTTCGCCATTTGATAGTAATGCGAAACGCCATACTAGTTTTGCTTCGGTTTATGTTTACCCACTGGTAGATGATTCTATTGAAATCGAAATTAATCCTTCAGAAATCGAAATCACTACTGCACGTTCCAGTGGAGCTGGTGGACAAAACGTAAATAAAGTAGAGACCAAAGTTCAGTTACTTCATAAACCATCTGGCATACAAATTCAGTGCTCTGAGACACGTTCGCAACACGATAATCGTACGAGAGCGCTTCAAATGTTGAAGTCTCAATTATATGAGATTGAATTGCAAAAGCAAATGGCACAGCGGGACGATATTGAGGCTGGAAAAATGAAGATTGAATGGGGAAGCCAAATTAGAAATTACGTGATGCACCCTTATAAATTAGTAAAAGATGTACGTTCTGCCCATGAGACTGGGAATGTAGATGCCGTTATGGATGGTGATATTGAGCCGTTTTTAAAAGCCTACCTAATGATGATGGGACAACAGGAAGCAGATACAAACAATTTGTAAATGAAAAAGATTGATACTATAATTTTTGATCTAGGTGGCGTATTAATCGACTGGAATCCCGAATATGTGTATTTAGACGTATTTAAAGGTGATCGTAAAAAAATGCAATGGTTTTTTGAGAACATTTGCACACATGAATGGAACGAAAACCAAGATGCTGGTTACCCTTTACAAAAAGCCACAGAAGAACGTGTTGCCCTATTCCCGGAACATGAAGAACTCATTAGAATGTTCTATGGCAGATGGGAAGAAATGCTTGGTGAAGCCATAGATGGTACAGTTAAAATACTAAAATGTTTAATTGACAATCCTAATTATAAAGTTGTCGCATTAACCAACTGGAGTCACGAAACGTTTCCGGTTGCTTTAGACAAGTTTGAATTTTTGCAATGGTTTGATGGTATATTAGTTTCTGGCGAAGAAAAGACAAGAAAACCATTTAGGGATATTTATGAACTGACGTTAAAACGTTTTGATATCGTGGCTGAAAATGCAATTTTTATTGATGATAATCTCAGAAATATTAATGCGGCTACAGAATTAGGAATAAATGGCATACATTTTGAATCACCTCAAGCACTAAAACAGGCTTTACAAAAATTCTCAATTAACATATAATCATGATAGAAATTTATCACAATCCCAGATGTTCTAAATCCAGACAAGGATTAGCAATCCTAGAAGAATCTGGCAAGGACTATAAGATTATTAAATATTTAGATGAAAATTTAGGCCCTGAGCAACTCAAAAATATCATAGCTAAATTAGATATTAAACCCATTGAATTAGTTCGGAAAAATGAAGCCATTTGGAAATCGGATTATAAAGGTAAAACCTTATCTGATCAGGAAATTATAGAAGCTATGGTCGCCAACCCTAAATTAATTGAGCGACCGATAGTGACAAACGGAAATGATGCTGTCGTGGGAAGACCACCAGAAACCATATTAAATATTATCTAAAATGAAAAAGTCTCTATTAATCCTTTTCGCGCTATTTATTGGTCTAAATGTCTTTGGACAAAGACGCAGAAGCATGAGTGGTATTCCTAATACTCAGAGAGAGCCAACCGAACAGGAAATTGCTAAAAGAGAGCGTGAAATTGAAGAGCGCAAAGCAGAATTTATCAATAATTTTATAACGACTTTGGAGGCCGATGATTTTCAAAAAGAAATTATAAAGCAGTATGTTACCAGTTATTTTGAAGCTAAAATTGCCATTTTAAAAACCAAATTTCAGCATAGAATAGATCGTGACGAAGCCTTAAAACATTTAGAAGACACCCATTTTGCTGATATAGCTGAGCTTATCTCAGAATCAGATATGGTGAAGATCAAAGAATTAATGAAGGGTGATTTTAAAGAAAAAGAGGTTGTAAAGGAGAAAAAGAAAAAAAGAAAATCAAGAAAAAGGAATAAAGGCAAATAGCTGCTACCTATTCTTATATTGTTAAATCGTATTTTGGTTTAACATAAGATTAACCTAAACAGATTAAACTAAATGTAATTTTACCGGTCTTAAACCCAACCGTAAAATTAGCATTAATGTATTTAAAACTATTTGTCAAATTTTTAATCTTTTGTTCTCTTTCTATTGCTATAGGACAAAATAAAATTAAAGTGTCCGGTACTGTAGTAGAAAAAGGCTCTAATATTCCTTTAGAGTATGCCACAGTAACTTTTAAAACTGTCGGTGTTAATACCATTGTAGATGGAGGTATTACCGACGCTAAAGGGAAGTTTCAAGTTGAAGTCCCAGAAGGAAGCTACGACATCTCCGTTGAGTACATTTCTTACAAAACCAAAAACTATAACAATAAAAGTATAACAGAAAAAATAGATTTAGGTACTGTGGCTTTAGATTTAGATGTGGAGTCACTTGATGAGGTTGAAATTATAGCCGAACGTACTACGGTTGAAATAAAGCTCGACAAAAAAGTCTATAATATTGGTAAGGATTTAACTACCGCAGGCGGCACTGTTAGTGATGCTTTAAATAATGTACCATCTGTTGCTGTAGATATTGATGGGGCAATTAGTCTTAGAGGTAATGAAAATGTTAGAATTCTTATAAATGGAAAACCTTCTGCACTTGCAGGTTTTGGAGATTCTAATGTTCTAAGTCAATTACCAGCAGACGCCATTGAGCGCGTAGAAGTTATAACATCGCCATCAGCGAGATATGATGCAGAAGGAACAGCTGGTATCTTAAACATTATATTAAGACAAAAAGAAACCCTTGGATTTAATGGTGCTTTTAACTTAACTGTAGGAAACCCGGATAACCTAGGTTTAAACGCAAGTATTAATTACCGTACAGAACAATTTAATCTATTTACAAATATTGGCTGGAGATATTTTGATGCACCTAGAAACAGTTTTAATGATATCACGTATTTTGATCGTGACATTAACGGTACATTAACAGCACCAGAATATAGAAGAATTAGAGAAGATCAAGAAGTTGAGCGATTAAATAGAAATTACAATGCTAATATTGGTATGGAATATTTTCTTGACGAATCCTCTTCAATTACAGGAAGTATTTTTTACAGACTAGGAAGTGATGCCGATTTATCCTTAAATGAAAGTGAACGTTTTAATGATGGTGCAATTGTAGAAGAAACATTGCGACGAGAAAAAGAAACAGAGCAAGACAATAGCTACCAGATTTCAATTAACTATGTAAAGCGCTTTGGTGAAGATAGTGATCACAAGTTAACGGCAGATTTTCAATTTGAAAATGATGATGAAGAAGGTTTTACATTTTTAAATGAAGAGTATATTACTACAGCTCAAACCGACCCGGAACCCTTTCAGATAGAACAAGAATTTACTGTAGAAGACCAGAAAGAATACCTCTTTCAGGCAGATTATGTGCTTCCATTAGGTGAAGATTCGCGTTTTGAAGCAGGTTATAGAGGTACATTTGAGAATCAGGTCACCGATTATCGTCTAGAACAAGAAAATATACAAACTGGCCAATTGGTGGTTAATGACACTATCACTAATGTATTTGATTACGATGAAAACGTAAACGCCGTTTACACACAGTATGGAAGCAAATTCGGGAAATTCTCATTTTTACTTGGCTTGCGCCTGGAGCATACACAATTAAAGGGTGATATAGATTCCCGTTTAACAAATGAAGAACTAGTAGAAGCTTTCGGTTTTCCAATACAAACTAAATTCGATAATAATTACCTTGGCCTGTTTCCAACACTAAATTTAATTTATGAACTTAGTGGTAATGATTCCGATTCAGAAGAAAGTGTTACATTGGGATATAATAGGCGAATTAACAGACCAAGAGGCTGGTTTATCAATCCTTTCCCTTCAAGATCTAGTAGAACTAACATTTTTCAAGGTAATCCAAATCTACAGCCTGCATTTTCAAGTGCATTTGATTTAGGATATCTCAAGCGTTGGGATAAATTAACTTTAACTACTTCTGTATATTATCAATACGAAACAAATTCTTTTGAGCGCGTACAGGAAAATACAGGACAGCAAACTACAGATGGTATAGATATTATTAGAACTATTCCTATAAACCTTTCTACAAACCAAAGAACAGGTGCAGAACTAGGTATATTGTACAATCCAGAGAAATGGTTGCGATTAAATTCTAGTTTTAACTTTTTTCAATTTGAAACAGATGGTGCTTTTAATGGCGTAGATTACAGTGCTAAAAATACAAGTTGGTTTGCACGTTTTAGTTCTAAAGTTACCTTACCTGGTAAGGTAGACTGGCAAACAAATGCCTTTTACAGAGGTGCCAGACAAGATGCACAATCCGATACACAAGGACTCTTTTCTATAGATTTGGCATTTAGTAAGGAGTTATTAGAAAATAAACTGACCATATCTGCCAATGTGAGGGACTTATTAAACTCAAGAAAAAGACAATCTACTACTACAACAGATTTCTTTACCAGATATAATGAATCACAATGGAGACAGCGACAAATTAATCTGTCGTTAATATATAGATTCAATCAACAATTGAACAAAAGAGATCGTTCTGGCACTAGGAACAATTCTGGAGATGATGATTTTGATTTTGAAGGTGAAGGCTAATAATTAGCATAAAAGTCAATGAAAAAGCGTTTAAAGAATTAATTCTTTAAACGCTTTTTTTAAATCAATAGGTTATTCTTTTACCAATTTTCTATTTCTTGTTTTACTTCTTCTTTCGATTTACCATATTTTTCTTGCACTTTCCCTGCAAGCTTATCTATGTCGCCTTCAGCTTCTTTATACTCGTCATCAGTAATTTCTCCATATTTCTTTTTAAAATCACCTTTGATTTGTTTCCATTTTCCTTCTAATTGATCGTTATTCATAATTTTAAGATATTTAAGATTAGTAATAATTCAATTTACCTTTAATATTAAATAATCATTATGGCAATCCATAGAAAGATTAACGCATATAATTATGCCTTGAGCACTATCCTAAACCGGGCTTTTCCATCATGCAAATGTTCCAGCGCTCCATTTACATTTTCCATATCAAATTCTTCGACAGTAGGATAGATATTATGTCTAACGCAAAATTCGAGCATTTTACGGGTTAATGCAATACTACCCAAAGGACTACCACCAACAGATTTTTCACCTGCTATCATACTAAATGCAGGGATTTCCATAGGCTCTAACACAGCTCCAACGGTATGTAGTTTACCTTGAGGAGCGAGGGTGGTTAAAAATGCATCCCAATCTAACTTCACATTGGTTGTATTTAGAATAAAATCTAAGGTTCCCGCAATTGTTTCCAATTCTTTAGTGTCGGTTGAATCTACGACATTATGAGCACCCATTTTCTTTAATGCCTCAGTCTTATCTTTATTCGATGTAAAGGCCGTAACCTCGCATCCCCAAGCTTTTAAAAATTTAAGCGCCATGTGCCCCAAACCTCCTATGCCAATGACTCCTACCCTGTCCGTAGGCTGAACACCAGATAATACTATAGGATTAAAAACAGTAATACCACCACAGAACAAGGGGCCAGCCTTAGACAAATCAATACCATCAGGCAATTTAGTGACCCAAGACCAGTGACCACGTACTTTGTCTGCAAAACCGCCATGTCTACCTACAATTGTAGCTTCCGAGTTGTTGCATAAATGCTGTTTACCGTCCATACACTGGTTGCAATGCATACACGATGCTGAGTACCAACCCATACCTACTTTATCACCTTTTTTAAGCCCTTTTACTTCACTACCGACGGCCTCTATTTCACCAACAATTTCATGACCAGGCACAAGCGGAAATTGAGAATTTCCCCAATCGTTGTTTATCATACTTATATCGCTGTGACACAGACCACAGTAATGCACTTTAATATCTACCTGCTCCTTCCCAATATCTGGTAGCTCATACTCAAATTTTTCTAATTTATTACCAGCAGATTTTGCTGCATATGCGTTTACTTTTGTCATAGTCAATTTTATATTTAGTTTAAACTAAAGTTAGGCAAAAGCAGAGATTAACTGTGTTATGAACTCGTTAATGTTTGAAGAAGGATTGATGTCTAGAGTAGGAGATTTCTTTAAAATCAGAAATAACCTTATTAGCTAATGAATAATCCTGACCAGAAGAATGTTCACTTTTATAAGCTGTACAAAAAATGCCTGCTGCATGTGCGGCTTTTATACCATTTGTAGAATCTTCTATGACCATACATTCCGATTTTTTAAATCCGGTGTGATCTGCTGCCTTCATAAAAATTTCTGGATGGGGTTTAGATCGTTTGAGGTCCGCTCCACTAAATTTTCCGCTAAAATAGGGGTTGAGGTCAAAGCGTTCAAAAATCTGATTGATTCCTTTCATAGAAGCCGAGGAGGCAACCACAAGCGCAACTTCATTTTCATAATAATCTTTAATTCGGTTAAAGACACCATCTATTAACGCTAACTCATCATCGTGATTAAAAAGATAGCTATAGTGGTGACGTTTTAATGTCATTAATTGCTCTGGAGATTCGCGTAAGCCAAAATGCTCAACAAGCCGCTTACAAATATTTATGGTAGACTGTCCAGTAAAAGATTCATATAATTCTGTAGGCACATTGATATTTACATCATCAAACATTTGGTGATAGGCCTTGCGATGTAAAGGCTCAGTATCTACAATAACACCATCCATGTCAAATAGAACTGCTTTTAGCATAATATTTATTAGTTTAGCTGCGAAGATAATAGAAGTGTATTATTATCTAGTAAAACAAGAAATCTTATTCGTAACTCAACCCTAAAATGGCAAAGAAAGGACGCGAAAAAAACACAGTAAATAAAGCTAAGCACTCCAAACTTATAGCGCAGAAAAAGAATAAGTTAAAATCGAAAGAAGCAGAACGCAAAGCTCGGCTTAAAGCGATAATTGAAAAATCTAAAGCTTCAAAATAGTTGGTATTAAAGCGTATTATTGATTATGTCCTCAACCACTTCAGGGTTTAACAATGTACTTGTATCGCCAAGCTGATCTGTTTCATTACAAGCAATTTTCCTTAATATTCGTCGCATTATTTTTCCTGAACGAGTTTTTGGTAATCCATTTGTAAACTGAATTTTGTCGAGTTTAGCAATTGGTCCTATTCGGTCTGTTATTAATTGATTGATTTCTTTTCTTAAGTTATCGTGATTTCGGCTTTCCCCACTCTCTTTTAGTGTGATATATCCATATAAGGCGTTTCCTTTAACATCGTGAGGAAAGCCTACAATTGCAGACTCTGCCACAGCTTGATGCTCATTAATTGCGTCTTCAATCGGCGCAGTACCAAGATTATGACCAGAAACTATAATAACATCATCTACACGTCCTGTGATCCTGTAATAGCCAACCTCATCTCTAAGTGCACCATCACCAGTAAAGTACATATTATCAAAAGCCGAAAAATAAGTGTCTTTATAACGCTGATGATTTCCCCAGATGGTACGTGCAATACCTGGCCATGGAAATTTAATACATAAGCGACCATCGACCTGGTTACCTTTTATTTCCGTTCCGTTTTCGTCCATTAAAGCAGGTTGAACACCTATAAACGGCAACGTCGCATAGGTAGGTTTTGTTGGTGTAGAAAAAGGAATTGGTGTGATCATAATCCCGCCAGTCTCTGTTTGCCACCATGTATCTACAATGGGGCTTTTCTTCTTACCTATATTTTCATTGTACCAATGCCAGGCCTCTTCATTAATGGGTTCACCTACTGTGCCTAAGACTTTAAGCGATGACAAATCGTATTTCTCAACAAACTCAGTGCCTTGTTTTGCCAACGCTCTTATAGCTGTTGGTGCTGTATAAAACTGTGTAACTTTATGCTTTTCTACAATATCCCAAAAGCGACCAAAATCTGGATAGCTCGGTACCCCCTCAAACATTACCGTTGTTGCACCATTGGCTAGAGGTCCATATACAATGTAACTATGACCTGTTATCCAACCAATGTCTGCAGTACACCAATAGATATCATCATTATTATACTGAAATACATTTTTAAAGGTGTAAGCCGCATATATCATATAACCAGCAGAAGAATGTACCATACCTTTTGGCTTTCCGGTAGAGCCTGATGTATATAATATAAACAAGGGGTCTTCTGCATCCATAATCTCTACAGGAAAATCTTTATAAGCATCATCTAATAGTGGTTGTAACCAATAATCACGACCTTCTTTCATTTTTACATCTGAATGTATATGCTTTGCCACCAAAACCGATTCTACATTCGGGCAATCTTCTAAAGCTTCATCTACAATACTTTTTAAATCAATAGTTTTCGCCCCTCGATAAGACCCATCTGAAGTAATAACCATTTTAGCATCACAATCATTAATTCGGGTTGAGAGGGCAGTTGCAGAAAAGCCTGCAAATACGACAGAATGAATCGCTCCTATTCTGGCACATGCCAAAACAGATATGGCCAACTCTGGAATCATCGGTAAATAGATACAAATCCTATCCCCTTTTTGAATGCCCTTTTCTTTAAGCACATTGGCAAACTTACAAACGCGTTCGTGCAACTGTTTGTAGGTTATATGCTCTGCTTGATCTTTTGGATCATTAGGTTCAAAAAGAATCGCTGTTTTATCACCTTTTGTTCTTAAATGTCTATCTAAACAGTTTTCGGTAATATTGAGTTGAGCACCTTCAAACCATTTTACTTCTGGTTTTTTAAAATCCCAGCTTAAAACATTATTCCATTTTTTTCGCCAGACAAAATGTTCTTCAGCTATTTCTTCCCAAAATTGTTCAGGTTGATTAACAGATTTTTTATAAACCTGGAAATACTCTTCAAATTGTTTAATGTGATAATTACTCATGCTATTTAATGTTGAACCGCATCATCCGCTCCACTCGGTATTCTTATATGATCTACAATATCTTGAACCGATTTTGGTGGTGCTTTAGTGAATTTCGTTATCGTGATTGATACGATAAAGTTAAGCATCATCGCGATAGTTCCAAATCCTTCGGGCGAAATTCCAAACCACCACTCACTTTTATGTGGCAATACATCGTCAAACCAGCCTAATTTGTATTTCATCATATATAACAACATACTGAATATCCCAACTAACATACCTGCAATCGCCCCTTCCTTATTCATACGCTTATAGAAAATACCAAGTATTATAGCAGGAAAAAAGGATGCAGCCGCCAGGCCAAATGCCAGGGCAACGACAGCAGCAACAAAACCAGGTGGATTAATACCAAAATAACCGGCAACACATACAGCACCAACAGCAGATAAACGTGCTGCAATTAATTCACCTTTTTCAGAAATTGAAGGTTTTATAATTTTCTTGATTAAATCGTGAGACACAGATGAAGAGATGACCAATAATAATCCTGCTGCTGTAGATAACGCTGCTGCCAATCCGCCAGCTGCAACTAAAGCTATTACCCAGTTTGGTAACTTTGCAATCTCTGGATTGGCCAATACCATAATATCTCTATCGACAATTAATTCGTTTTTAGATTCATCGCCAACATAACTAATTAAGCCATCGCTGTTTTTATCGTTAAACTTTATAAGTTCGGTTGCTTCCCATTTTTTAAACCACTCCGGAACATTTGCATAGGGTTGGTTAGAAACGGTTTCAATCATATTAGTTCGTGCAAACGCTGCAACAGCAGGTGCTGTAGTATATAGAATGACGATGAGCAATAAAGCAATTCCAGCAGATTTACGCGCATCTTTAACTCGTTTCACAGTAAAAAATCGAACAATAACATGAGGCAATCCAGCGGTACCAACCATTAATGCGAATGTGATCGCGAAAACATCTATCATAGATTTAGAGCCTTCTGTATACTCTGCAAAACCGAGTTCTGTACTCAGTCCATCTAATTTGTCTAATAAATATGTCCCAGAACCATCATTCAATTCTGCACCAAATCCCAATTGGGGAATTGGGTTACCTGTCATTTGTATAGAGATAAATATAGCTGGCACCATAAAGGCAAAAATCAAAACACAGTATTGCGCAACCTGTGTATAGGTAATTCCTTTCATTCCACCCAGAACGGCATAAAACAAAACAATAAGCATACCAATGATGACTCCTGTATTAATATCGACTTCGAGAAATCTTGAAAATACAATACCTACGCCACGCATTTGGCCAGCGACATAAGTAAATGATACTAATAATGCACAAAACACAGCAACAATACGCGCGGTTTTAGAGTAATAGCGATCACCAATAAAATCCGGAACGGTAAACTTTCCAAACTTTCGTAAATACGGAGCTAAAAGTAAAGCGAGCAACACATAACCACCTGTCCAACCCATCAAATAAACAGCACCGTCATAACCAGCAAATGAAATTATTCCAGCCATTGAGATAAATGAAGCTGCGCTCATCCAATCTGCTGCAGTGGCCATGCCGTTGGCTAAAGGTGATACACCACCACCTGCCACATAAAAATCTTTTGTTGAACCTGCTCTCGACCAAATGGCAATACCAATATATAATGTAAACGTTATACCGACTAAAATATAAGTCCAGGTTTGTACGTCTATATCAGACATTAATAAAATCCTATTCGTCATAGCCATACTTTTTATCGAGTTGGTTCATTAATCTAACATAAACGAAAATGAGAATAACAAAAACATACATTGAGCCTTGTTGGGCAAACCAAAAACCCAGTTTAAAACCGCCGATTTTTATGGTATTTAATTGATCCTTAAGTAAAATTCCTGCCCCATAAGACACAGCAAACCAAACAGCTAATAGTATGAGAACGTACTTAATGTTAGTTCGCCAATAGGATTTGGCATTAATTATTTTCATTTCTATTTAGTTTTAATCGCTTAGTATAAGCCTTTAATTCCTTAACTACCTTAGGTGCTAGAATGATAGTTGCAACCATGGTTGGAATAGCCATAAAAGCAAATACACCATCGATGAGATTAATCATCATACTAAGGCTTGTAGTAGCACCGAGGAAAATGCTTATAATATAAAAGTAATTATAATAATGCTTTTTGTCTACCCCGAATAAAAAGGACATACATTTAGTACCATAATACGAATAGGAAAACAAGGAGCTCATACTAAAAACAGTAATACAAATCAGTAAGGCGTACTTCCCATACGTTGGCATTACATTACCAAAAGCAGAGGCAGTAAGACTTACACCATTATCGGAAGTAGTTTCCCAAACACCCGTGACTAGAATTGCTAAAGCGGTTAACGTACAAACGATTAATGTATCAATTGCAGGGCCGAGCATAGCTACCAAACCTTCTCTTACAGGCTCATCAGTTTTTGCCGCACCGTGTGCCATCGGTGCAGTTCCGATTCCTGCCTCATTAGAAAATGCGCCTCGTTTAATACCATGAAGAATTAAAGCTCCTAAAACTCCACCTAAAAAAGTATCGTCCTTTGGGTAATAATTTGCTGCAAACGCATCGGTAAAAATCAGTTTTAGATAATATAATAAAACGTCCTTGTGTGCTATTAAAATAATCACAACTAATACAAAATACAGTACGACCATACTTGGCACCAATCGCGATGCCACATTACCTATGCGTTTAATTCCCCCAATAATTACCAGAGCTGTAATACTCACTAAAATAAAACCAATGATAAGATTAGACATTAAATTTACCTCGACACCATTTGGAATTAACAAAATATCATTCAACGCCTGAGTTAACTGGTTCACGTTAAATACTGGCAAAGCACCTATTAGACCACATAAGCTAAAAAACACAGCCAAAGGCTTCCACGACTTACCCAGGCCTTCTGTGATAAAATACATTGGCCCCCCTTGTATTTCGCCTGCACTATCCCTTCCACGATATAAAATAGCTAAGGTTGATGTAAAAAACTTAGTGGACATACCAATTACTGCACTTACCCACATCCAAAATACGGCACCAGGTCCCCCAATAGAAATAGCAACGGCGACACCTGCAATATTTCCCATGCCAACAGTTGCTGACAAGGCTGTTGTTAATGCCTGAAAGTGAGAAATTTGACCTGGATCATTAGGGTCGTCATACTTTCCACGTAATATATTAAGAGCATGACCTAAATATCGAAAAGGTAAAAATTGAGAACGGATTAATAAATACAATCCACCACCAATAAGTAATATTAAAAGGGGTAATCCCCAGGCAAATGATGAAAAATCAGAGAGTAGTTGGTTGAGCAATTCCATAGACTATAAATGTACTAAACCCAACACATTTTAAACTACATTAATCACAACAAGTTATAATATTAATGGTTAACTTATTAATTTTCAGTTATTTTAAAATTCGCATTTAGGTAATTATAATACCAATATCATATTTGTTTCTAAATATTACCTTTGCAACTCAATCACCATTAATTGAGTACCACAAAACGCTTATATTTTATTGATGCTGTAAGAGCCTTTGCTATATTGATGATGTTGCAAGGGCATTTTATTGATACGCTAATGGATGTTTCTTACAGAGATGAAAGCAGTGTTATATTCAATTGCTGGAAATATTTTAGAGGTATTACTGCACCTACATTCTTTACAATTTCTGGACTTATATTTACTTACTTACTTATAAAAGCTAAGCATAAAGGCTTGGTAAATCAACGTATAAGAAAAGGCATTACACGTGGATTAATGCTTATTGGCATTGGATATGCGCTGCGATTGCCAATTTTACAATGGCTAGCAGGTAATTTTAGTAATTCTTTTTTTGTCGTTGATGTCTTACAATGTATTGGTCTCTCCTTAATTTTAATAGTACTTATTTACAAGATACTGCTAACCAATACAACCCTATTTTCTTTACTAATGGTGTTTTCAGGTACCTTCATTTTCATCACTGAACCTTATTACAGAAGTTTAGACCTAGGTGAAATACCGCTAATTTTGTCCAATTATATAAGCAAAGCAGATGGCTCTATTTTTACCATAATCCCTTGGTTTGGTTATGTATGTTATGGTGCTTTTTTAGCAACGCTTTTTTATAAATATCTGGAACGTCCTAAATTTAAAATGGCTACAATTGTTGGATTATTAATAATTGGTATGCTTTTAATACATTACTCCTCCTGGTTCTTTATGCAGCTCTATTTCAAAATAGACTTTGAGCTTTTAAAAGACGTAGCTTATTTTAATTACCTTTTTACGCGATTAGGTAATGTTCTTGTTTTGTTTGCCCTATTTTATTTGGTCGAATCACTCATCAAGCAGCCCTTAATTTTAAAAATAGGCCAGAAAACTTTATCCATTTATATCATTCATTTTATAGTTATATATGGCAGCTTTACAGGCTTAGGCTTAAACAAATTAATCGGAAGAGCTTTAATTCCTTGGGAAGCCGCTATAGGTGCACTTCTCTTTATAGTAGTTGTGTGTATAATCTCATTTTACTATACAAGAACAAACGCTTATTTATATGCCAAGCTTCGTCTCATAATGGAAAAAATTAAAAGTTAAATATAAAAATTACTGATTCTTATATTATGCCTATATACTTGGCGGTTCTAATAAGCAAATAAAGCAAGTAAAATACGCTAAAAAAATGGTCACCTATTTCTAAGCGACCCTTCTCTTTCATAGCAATTAACAATTTAAACGTAATACATTTTAATCTAAATTACCAAAGCAACAACAATAAATGTTACTATCTTACTTACGTAATTTCTAGGTCTAAGGTTTTATTATGGATTAATAAAAAATATGAAAGAATTAATCAAAAGATTTTATAATGCCTTCGATCAATTAGATGCTAATACAATGGTGGCTTGTTATCATAAGGATGTTGTCTTTGAAGATCCTGCTTTTGGGGTTTTGGAAGGAGACAGAGCTAGAGCTATGTGGCAAATGTTGTGCGAAAATCAAAAAGACAAAGATTTTAAAGTAAATGTATATAATATAAAAGTTTCAGATACAGAAGGAACCGCACAATGGGAGGCTTTTTATATATTTAGTAAGACCGGAAAAAAAATACATAACAAGATAAATGCCACATTTGAGTTCAAAGACGGTTTAATAATTAAACATACTGATAAATTTAGCTTACACAAATGGGCAACTCAAGCCTTTGGAGTTACAGGTTTTATAATGGGCAAAACCCATTTTTTTAAATCTAAATTAAACCACCAGACAAATCATCTAGTGGATAAGTATATTCAAAAAAAAGAGCTGTTATAAAATAACAGCTCTTTCCTTGAATTTGTAAGCAATACTATTTATCTAAATAAACTGAGGAAGCAGATGCAAGCGAACTATTAAAAGTTGGCGCAATATTACCACCTGTTGAGAAATCGAAATTGCTAAAAGATAAAATTCTTCCCCCACCATTTCCGGCTTCTGCAATGTATACAACTCTATTTTGAGAATCGTAAGCCACATCTACAGGGTTTCCTAATAAAGTAGAACTTCCGGCTACTCGCACCTGATTACCTGCAACTACCATCGTACCTCCATCTGCAACAGCATTGAACTTACTTGTAAAACCTTCTATAATGTGAAATGCACCATCATCCTGAGTATTTGAAGCTGCACCTATATCAGTCATGATCATTGTGTCTGAGGCTGCATCGTAAGTAATACCATGAGTTCTCACAATACCTTCGATAGCAATTCTTTTAGACGCAGCTACTGTAGCATCTACATTGTTAGACAAAAAGTTTGTAAAAACAGCTAGTTCATTAGTAGCATCTACAACGGCATAAAGGTTAGAATTTACAAATGTAATACCCCATAATTTAAAATTTGTAGTAATCACATTTCTTAAAGTAAAGCTTCCCCCTGTGAAATTATAAATAAATAATCTGCCATCTGGCGTATTTACATCGCCATCTACGTCTGCATTATCTGCAACTACGAAAAAATTACCACTAACAGCAACCTCTCTTGGACTGTCCATATCACTGGTTCCAATAAAATCAGTTGTTAAAACACTACCAGAAGTTAGTAGATCGATATTAGCAAAGCCTTCTAGATTATTTCCAGATCTTGAAGCTTGAAAAACTGAACTTGTACTGCTATCATAATAAATACCATCTGCTGCAACTGAAGTAGTTACCAATGTTTTTGAACTGACATTTTGGTCAGATTCAAAATCATAAATTGAAATGTTACCATCTGAGTTATTAGATGCATATAGAGATACTGAAGTATCAGTATCATTATTATTTGAATTATCATCATCACTACATGATGTAAATCCCAAACCTACTGTCATTAAAAGGCAGGCTGCTTTCGTTAAATTCTTTTTAAACATAATCATAAGTTTGTGTTTTTTTGTTTGTTTCTATATATACGTATAGAACGAAAACATAGTTTTTAAGTGAAATTAAATGATTTTAGTAATTGTTGACTAAGAGGTTTTTAGCCCTTGAAATTTATAAAATATTTAACATTGTGATTATAAGTTTATAGCCTTAAAAACAAAAAAAGCTACTTATTAATTTAAGTAGCTTTCCAATAACAATGTTTCTTTTTAGGGACTTATCAGTTTACTTTATGTTTCATTGTATTATACTAATATATGAGCAAATGTTATGCCAAATTTATGAGTTTAGCTGTAGGCTTTAACTTTTCCCTCAACACCTTCAAAAAATGATTTCATAAAACGTAAATCTGCATTTATGTCATCTGTTGGGTAAAAAGGCGCTGACACTTTATTTTGCTTATTTTTATAGTCTAGCGTAAACATTATAATAGGGACATTAGCTTTTTTAGCGATATAATAGAATCCTGTTTTCCAATTTTCTACTCTTTTGCGTGTGCCTTCAGGTGCAAGCGTTAATCTAAACTCATCTTCCTTTTCAAAAAGTTGAGCTATAGCTTCTACTTTATTCTGACCAGAAGTTCTGTCTAATGCTTTTCCACCTACAGCTCTAAAATAGTATCCAAAAGGCCATTTAAACAGTTCTTTTTTCGCAACAAAATTAGTTTTTACTCCTGCAATTTTTCTCAATAAGATCCCAATATAGAAATCGTGCCAGCTTGTGTGTGGTACTGCTATAATCACAGCTTTTTTAACGGAGTTTTTAGAAAAGTCTGTGTTACCAACAACTTTCCATCCCAATAGTTTAAAATAGATAATCTTTGATAACCAGCGCATCCTACATCTTTTTATACAACTCTAACAATTCTTGCCTTGTAATAATCGTCTTCCAGTTTTTGCCAATCGCATTTTCCCATAGTGGTTCTAGACTTAAGGCAACGTCTATCATCGTTTCAAATTGATAATCTTCTAGGTCTGCACAAATGCCTTTTGGCAGTTCAATGTCATGCTTTGCTTTCATTTCCTTAAATACAGCAACACCTTCTGGATAATACTTTTCAAGATGATCAAAAACAATGCAGTTACCTATACCGTGTTTCACGCCCAGCAAATAACCCAGACCATAACTGAGTGCATGAGCCACACCAACCTGTGAGTATGCAATGCTCATACCACCATGCCATGAGGCCATCATTAATTTATCTTGAGATTCTTCTGTGCTTAAATTATTTTCTAAAAATATCTCGTTACATAATTGCAGTGCCTTTTCTCCATAACTTTGACTAAAAGTATTGAGGTAAGTTCCATTTAAGGACTCTACACAATGTACATAACAATCCATACCTGTAAAAAACCACTGATTTTTAGGAACGTCTTTGGTTAGTTCAGGATCTAATATAACCTGGTCAAAAGGGGTGAAATCGCTGTTAATTCCTAATTTGCGTTCTGGTCCCGTTAATATAGTAGTTCTCGATACCTCTGCCCCTGTCCCAGAAATTGTTGGCACACCAACATGATAAATTGCAGGCTGCTTAATTAAATCCCACCCTTGATAGTCTTTAGATTCTCCTTTATTGGTGAGCATTAAGGCAACTGCTTTGGCAATGTCCATTACTGTACCACCTCCTATACCTATAATCCCAGATGGTAATTCGCTAAACTCAAGGATAATATCCTCAACCAGCTTATCGATTTGAGACGTTTTAGGTTCTTCCAATGTTGGAATAAATATAATCTTATCCTTATACGACAATCTTATCCTGGAGGTTAACCAATGGTTTCCTTTAAAAACATCGTCTACAAAAAATATGAATGGTGCATTACGTCCCTTACGATTTGGTGCAAGAATTTCATCTAACTGATTAAAACTTCCGCGCCCAAAAACTACTCTGGACACCATAGGATAATTTTTATATGTCATTAACTTTTTTATCTATAACAAAAATAAAAACAAAGTTTGTATTAACTAAGTATTTAAATAAAATTGAAATTTTTCTGCAAAGAGCCCTAGATGGTATCCATCAACTAAAGCATGGTTAACATTTATAGAAACATTCATTATAAGTTGATCATTTTCATTTTTAACTTTTGAAAAGGCTAATTTGGGTATAGACTCCAATTGTCCCGAAACAGGCTCTTTATGACCTGAAAAATGAAACCATGGTAAGGCCGAACAATGAATACAATCTAATCCATTGTTTATAGGATATAATTCTTTTGAACCTTCTATACGCGCTTTCTCCTTCTTAAAATTAGTATTGAAATCCTCTAAGTTATCATCGAAATTTATATATGAAAAACCAAAGGTCTTATCTGCTCTCATAATCGTTGCGGATGCATGAATCTTTTCAAAATCAACCACTTTACTATCCTTTATCCTATACCGTAAATTTTCAACTGCGTTGATGGCCTTCATACAATCATGCAAATACCGTACAAAAAAACTTATCGCATTCTTTTTTGCAAAATCATAAGCATATGTCACATCAAACGGGATAACCACTCCAAAATAAGGATCCTTTAAGCGAATAAAATGTTCAAATAAATGTTTTCTATTCCACTGCTCGATATCTATAAATTTCATCCTAAAATAGAGGTAATTTCCGTTATACTTTTTACCGTTTCAAAATTTAGACCATTTGTATCATTTTTTGTCACTTTTTCGTGCTCCCAAGTCGTATGAAACGGCACATGAATAGCCCTTGCACCAATATTTATTAAAGGTAAAATATCTGACTTTAGAGAATTACCAATCATCAGGAATTCCGCTGGTTTTATGTCTAAATGTTTTAATAATTTTGTGTAATTGACCTCCTGTTTTTCACTAAGCACCTCTATATGATGGAAGTAATCAATTAATCCAGATTTTTCTAGCTTCCGTTCCTGATCTAATAAATCTCCTTTTGTCGCAACTATTAACCTATAGTCTTTTGTAAGGGTTTTAAGGACTTGCGGTACGCCATCTAACAACTCAATGGGTTTATTAATCATTTCTTTACCGATATCTAACATCTTAGATAAAACCGTATTAGATACAGTGCCATTAGAAAGTTCAATAGCCAGCTCAATCATAGACAATATAAACCCTTTTACACCATAACCATAGGTGGGCAGGTTTTTAATCTCCATTTTAAAAAGTTCCTGATCTATCTTATTTGGAGTCTCATAGTGCGATAATAGTTTGCCTACCTCCTCTTCTGCTTCTCGAAAATAGGTCTCATTTACCCATAAAGTATCGTCAGCATCAAATCCAATAACTTTTATATTGCTGTAATCTACTGCCATAATCGTTTGGCTTTTTCCAAGTCTTCGGGAGTATCGATTTCAACACCTTGTACCTCTGTTTCTACCATTTTTATACGCTTGCCGTATTCTAAATATCTTATACATTCTATTTTCTCTGTGGCCTCAATAAAACGCATTGGCAACACAGCAAAATCTAATAAGGCTTCTTTTCTAAAGGCATAAATCCCTTTATGCTTAAAGTATTTTGCCTCGACATTTTTATCTCTAGGATATGGTATTGGACTACGAGAAAAGTATAGTGCAAAATTATTCTGATCTACAATTACCTTAACCGTATTAGGATTATTAATTTCTTCCCAATCCTTTATTTCTACCATTAGTGATGCCAAATCAATGTTCTTACTATCATCATGCTTAAATACTTCAAGGACTTTTCTTAGACTTTCGCGTTCTGTAAATGGTTCGTCTCCTTGCACATTCACAACTATATCACAATCTACATTTGCAACTGCCTCAGCAATTCTATCGCTACCAGACTCATGTTCCATTTTACTCATAATAGCTTTACCTCCATTATTTGTAATTTCATCATATATTATAGAACTATCTGTAACTACATACACTTCGCTAAATAGTTGCGTTGCAACTGTAGCTTCATAGGTTCTGAGAATTACAGATTTCCCTGCTAAATTTTGCATTAATTTACCTGGAAATCGTGAGGCGGCATAGCGCGCCGGAATCATAGATATAATCTTCATTTAATTACTTTAAGAGTATTCAAAAATAAGACTTTTAAGACGATTAAGACGGCTTTGATTTTATCTTTTTATAGCCTCTAAAAACAATATAGAATATAAATAACACTACAATAAAAGAAACCATTGGTAGAAAAATTGAAAGCACAGACATAATAATGGATGTAATGGTCTCGACTGTAGTTACTACCGGATTTGCAAAACCAGCGGTTGAAACAGTTGATCCTAATCGTGTCGCACCAGCGGAACTCTTAATAGCAGCGGCAGTACCACCACCTGCAATGATTGCCAATGACCAAGTAATTACCGGACTTAGATCTGTAATTGTTGATACCATCACTGCAGTACCTGCAAGTGTTGCCAATGGAATTGCGATGGTATCTAAGACATTATCGACAAATGGAATGTAATAGGCAAGTATCTCCACTAAGGTAGCAATTCCAAGGGTAAAAACAGCTGTAGTACTTCCTATCCAGAGCCATGCCTCATTAAGTTGCCAGAGATTAAAATAAGCGGCCAGACTGAGTGCAAACAAGGGTAAAAAAACTCTAAACCCTACCGAAGCCGATAGGCCTATACCTAAAAAAACACTAAGAATGGTATCTACTGTCATTCTATTCAGTTATATCGTCTTCTATAAACATATCATCTTTAAAACCAATCAGATAGAGTTTTTCTTTTGCACGTGTTACCGCAGTATAGAGCCAACGTATATAATCTCTATCCATTCCATTAGGTAAATAAGGTTGCTCAACAAATATAGTATTCCATTGCCCGCCTTGAGATTTGTGACAAGTAATAGCATAAGAGAATTTTACTTGTAAGGCATTAAAGTATTTGTTGTTTTTTACACCTAAAAATTTTTTATAATTCGATTTCTCATTAGCATAATCTAAAGCTACCTCTTGGTATAATCTATTAGAATCTTCGTAGGTTAAGGAGGCGCTTTCGGCACTAATCGTATCTAATAATAGTACAGTTTCGAAAGGTTTCATTTTGGGGTAATCTACCATTTTCACTTTAACCTCTGCAAATTTAAAACCGTACAACGCTTTGAGACTATAAATTTCTAGCACCTCAATAATATCCCCATTGGCTATAAATCCGGCTTCAGTGGTTGGTTTAACCCAGAAGTAGTTATTCTTTACCACCATCAAATAATCGCCAGCAGAGAGTTCGCTTTCATTAAACAAAATGCGTTGTCTAATCTGTTGATTGTATTGGTTAGCTCTTTTATTACTTCTAACTATAATTGCCGTTTCCTCATAGCCTTCATTGCTATACGCATCATTTATGGCATCCATAATTTCATACCCATCTACTAGTCTAACAATATCTTTAAATGGCGCGACATTAAACTTAAAACTTTCATAAAAACTATTCTCTAAAACAGCTCTAAGCTCTGTGGCGTTATCTAATATTCCAGAATCCTGCTCTTGTCTTACAACTTCATCTAACTCTATAGTAGAAACTTGCTTATTATAATTTAGATCGAGCTTCTGGGAATCTAAAGCTGGACTCAAATCAGATTTTACTGGTGGTAATTGGGCTTTATCTCCAATTAATAATAATTTACATTGATGCCCTGAATAAACATACTGCATTAGATCATCTAATAATGAACCATTTTCAAATAGTTTTGAGTCTGAAGGTGCATCGGGAATCATTGATGCTTCATCTACAATAAAGATCGTATTTCTATGCTTATTGGGTTGCATAACAAATTTTACGCCACCCGTTTTTTCTTTTTTTGGAAAATAAATTTTCTTGTGGATCGTGAACGCTTCCTTTTTAGCATAATTGGATATAACTTTTGCTGCCCTTCCTGTTGGTGCTAATAAAACAGCACTCTTTTTTGCTTGCCATAGGTTTGAAACGACTGTACCTATTATGCTTGTTTTACCTGTTCCTGCATAGCCTTTTAATAAAAAAATGGTGTTTGATGACTTATCAAATACAAATTGAGACAATTGCATTAATACCATATCTTGCTTAGAAGTAGGTCTAAATGGAAACTTAGATTTTAATAACGTATAAAATGCAGACGCATTTGTAATCATAAAGAATAATTTATAAAGCAATATAGCACTATTCTATATTCTATAGGCGCTGGCTTTATTTTACTTCTTAATTTTAATGATTTTTATTTAGATAGTTTTTACGAACAAAAAAAAATTGTAGATTTGCGATAGACCTAATTAATAAATAAAAATATGTTAAACGTAATTATTGCTGTTGTAGTTATTATATTGTTAACCATTGGTATCGTTTGGTTAATTGACAAATTTGTCCCAAGAAAACTTAAACCAGTACTTCATATTGTACTTTGGGCCTTAATTATTTTCTTAGGATATATAACTTATATGTCTGTTTACAAAGAAATTCAATTTAATCAACTGAAGGAAGATCGCTACAAGGTGGTAATAAACCGTTTAAAAGATATTAGAGATACACAATTAGCGTATAAGGAAGTAAATGGAGAATATGCAGGTACTTTTGACAAGCTAATTAGATTCGTAGATACAGCACAAGTTCCAATTACCCAACGCAGAGATACAACCGTGTTAGATGAAGAAAGAACAAGAGCTTTTGGTGGTGTAGAAACCATGAAGACCATTACGTTGATCGATACTTTAGATTACTACTCAGTAAAAGATTCTGTCTTTAAAGGTTCTGACCGATATAAAAACATGATGAATATTGGTATCGGTAAAGAGGGCGCTACTTTTAAACTAGACGCTGGTAAAGTAGATGACATCCCTGTATTTGCTGTGACAGCATCTAAAGAAGATATTTTGGATGGTCAAGAAAAATACTTGATCGAAAAAGAAAAACAAGTCGTATCCGTTGATGGTGTTAATGGACCTGAATTAAAAGTAGGATCTATGGAAGAAGTAAACACTAATGGTAACTGGCCTAAAAACTATTCTAAAGACCAGTAGTTTTGACAAAAAACAATATTAAAGAACTGTCCATTCAAGTTAATTTGAATGGGCTTTCTTTTTGTATATTAAATAGGACTAACAACACGATTTCATTTTTAAAATCGATTAGCTTTGACCACAGGCTAACACCACATAATGTCCTAAATCAACTTAAATCTGAGTTAAGTAGTAACCCCGTTTTCTCGGATGAGTTTAATGACGTTATTATAATTCACCAAAATGAGCTTTCAACTTTAGTTCCACAAAAATTATACAGTGAGAATCATAAAGCAGATTATTTAAAATTTAATTCAAAAATACTTAGAACTGATTTTATTGCTACAGATGAAATTGCAATAAACAATAGCGTAAATATTTATGTCCCTTACGTTAATGTAAACAACTTTATTTTCGAAACTTTTGGAGCATTTGTCTACAAACACGCTTCCACCTTATTAATAGATACGTTAATGCAAGGTATAGATTCTAAGGATACGACAAAGGTTGCTGTAAACGTTAATGAGACAAGCATCGATGTAATAGTTTTAAGTGATACGCAACTTAAACTTGTAAATTCATTCAGCTACACTACAAAAGAAGATTTTATATATTATATTTTATTTGTATTTGAACAATTAACACTTAATGTAGAAACAGACGAAGTAGTTCTGCTTGGGCAAGTAGATAAAGATAACGAGTTGTATCAGATACTTTATACCTACGTAAGACATATTACCTTCTTAGATCCTGAATACAAGTATAAATTTTCTGATGAGGTAAATAAAAACAAATTACATAACCATTACTTAATTTTAAATTCATTTTAGTGCGCATAATTTCTGGTTTATACAAAGGAAGACGCATCACAGCGCCAAAAAAACTACCAGTCCGTCCTACGACAGATATGGCAAAGGAAGCTTTGTTTAATATATTAAACAACCTTTACTATTTCGACGATATTTCTGTCTTAGACCTATTTGCTGGCACAGGGAATATTAGTTACGAATTCGCATCTAGAGGTACAACAACTATTTTGGCAGTAGATGACCATTATGCCTGCATTAAATTTATAAATGAGACTGCAGAGGATTTTGAGATGTCTATACGCACAATAAAAAGTGATGTTTTTAAATTCCTTGAAAACTCTAAACAAAAGCATACTATTATTTTTGCCGATCCTCCTTACGATTTCGAGCTTTCAAAATTTACAGAAATACCACAACTAGTATTTCAAAATCAGTTGTTAGACGAGGGTGGATTACTAATTGTAGAACACTCTAAACATACAGATCTAAGCCATTTAAATCACTTTTCGTACTCAAAAAGTTACGGTGGTAATATGTTTAGTTTTTTTGAATTAGAAGATTAATTTGAAAGAATACAACTACATTTTAATTCATTTATTTTCATTACCTTAGCATTCCTAAGTAACTCGCCCTATATTTATTTTTTCCTTATTTTATGGTAGCTCTACCCCTTAAGAGATAGTGTCCCAATACTGATTTGTAACTATTAATCAATTATATAATTTAAATCAAGTATTATGAAAACTTTAAAAAAGGGAAGCGTACTCCTCGTCGCATTGCTGTTAATTATGAGCTTTGCTTACGCACAATCCGAGCAGCCATCAATGTTTGTGGTTCACACAGATAATGTAAAATTTGATAAGATGGCGAAATATGAAGAATTATCAAAACAACTCAAAGACGCTTGCGAAAAACATAATGTAGAAGGAACTAACTGGACAGCCATAACTGTAGAAGACGGCAGATATGTATACGTCTCTCCAATTACAAGTATGGCAGATTTAGACAATAGCCCTTTAGGTAACCTAGGTAAAAAAATGGGTAATGACAACTTATCTAATATGTTAGCTGAAATGGATCAATGTTATGATTCTCATTATGATTACGTCATTCATCATTCTGCAGATTTATCTTACTTGCCCAAAGGCTATTCCACTGAAGGTAAATCTACCAGAGAATATCACTTTTTATATTATTCTCCAAAAAATGCTGCAGCAATGAAAGAGGCCATGGCTGGTATAAAAAACGTCTATAAAACAAAGGGTATTAAAAATGGGTACAATGTTTACCATAGCGGATTTGGTAGTGAAGAAGCTTACTACATGGTAGAAGTTGCAGGTGAAGATACTACGAGCATCGCTATGGGTGGCAAAGCAAACAGTGAGATTTTAGGTGATGAAGGTAAAGCGGCACTCTTTGGTATTATTCAGCTCGCATCAAGATACGACCAAGTAAACGGCGAGTTTAGAGAAGATCTAAGTTATTATCCATCCAACGATTAAAGTGATTTGAATATGAAAAATATAGTTTTTATTCTAAGTATCGTGC
>JABDKL010000205.1 GCA_013002225.1 Winogradskyella sp. | reverse complement strand
CCGGAAAAACATATATGAAAAACTCTTATGCTATTAATTAAAGTTGACGCATATATTCGGAGAAGTCATATATTCCTTGATCGCCATTTCCTGGATACATATTTGATGAAATCGGGTTGTTTGGATATGTTTCTCATAATCTAGGAAACATACGACTTCTCTGAAGTCGTTTATTGATGATTTGGGTGATTTCTACAAATATCGGACCTCTCCGAGGACCTCTTTAAAATCCTTGGAATTGACACTTTCCCAAGAAGAGGGATAAATATTTTATTTGATAGATTTCGACCTATTGATGTGAATGGGTTTCCAAAATGTTTGATCTCGGAGAGATCAAATGTTTGTAGCCCAATGATTAGAAATAGCTCCTGGCTTTGGAGAATTCATATATTCATTGATCGCCATTTCCTGATTACATATTTGATGAAATCGGGTAGTTTGGATATGTGTCTGATATACTAGAAAACAGACGACTTCTCCGAATATATGCGTCAACTTTAATTAATAGCATAAGAGTTTTTCATATATGTTTTTCCGGTCTTTTCTAGTTGAGTAGCAGCAGTATTTGCTTATAATTCGAATGAGGTCTTTTGATTCTTTTTGGAATATAATCTCCATATGATTGATGACTATTTTTGCAAACTTCATTGGTGAAAGCAATTTGCCTGTTTTTCCATAAACCACTTTTTGAAAGTAATTAAATTTTGGGTTATATATCAGGACTAGAAAAAGCATACACAGGTAAAATAGAAGTTCTGGTTTGGCATAATTTTTACCTTTGCAAGAACTAAATATTTTATCCAGTTTAAAATGGCTTTTCCAAGTTTTGAATATCATTTCTATATGCCATCTCAGGGAGTAGTAATTATAAACTTGTTTAACTGTGAGTAATTCCTTTGGCATATTGGTGATGAAAATATTCCATCCCAATAAATAGGTTGTTGTGGCAGCTCTCCTATTTTTACCCTTTCTTCTGCTACCTGGCCTTCTGCGTCTACGCTGTGCTTCTTTTTGACTTAGCTTTACGCAAACTAATCTTACTTCAAGTTTTTCAGTCTTTCCTAAAATTACAGTCTTATCTAAGAAAATCATATTATGTTTATCTAGTCTTTTTAATACTCGTACTAAGTCTATAACTTTCTCATTATCAGCATCTTTCACGTGCCTTTTAGGATGAAGTAGGCTTATGTAGTATGCCCCTTTTTCTGTGATCTGTTTTAAGATCTTAGTAACCGAATAGGCTCTATCTCTCAAAATTAAATCACCTTTCTTCAGGTATTCTAAAATCCTATCTGCATAGGTTGCATCATTATCACAGTATGACTTTAATTCCAAACTTTTGAACGAATTGGTGAGCAGATCAATGCAAAGCTGAACTCTTGCTATCGCCTTTTTCTGGCCATATTGATTTCTACTACCAGGATAATGTTGTGACAAGCAATTGGGTAGTTTTACACAAGTGCTGTCTTCAATTAGAATCCTTTTAAATAAAACGTCAGCCTTTCCGGATAGTAGATGATCATGTTCCCTCAATTGAAATTTTAACCCTTTTAATAAAAGAGCTTTTAAGAAAGGTAATTGCCTAAACTGTAATTTTTTAGCAATGGCCTGAAAAGACACCGTTCTGCCGGTTAATAGTGATAGCTCTACAGCCCACTGTCTAAGACTATAGCATTTAGATATCATAACATTAAAAAATGATATCAGAAAATCCTCAGGAGTAATCTTTCTTGCTGTTCGAAGGGTGAATCCAGTGCGCACCGCTAAGTCTTCAATACCTAACTCCGACAAAAAATCGTTAATTTTACGATGGTGAATTTTATTCATCAATTTGAGCTGTTTAACTAGTTATTAGATACAACTGTAAGTTAAACAGCTTTTTATATATTAGGAATATAATTATATTAAAACACTAAGTTGACGCATATATTCGGAGAAGTCGAATGTTCATGCCACAACAGGAGGTCATTCAAATTTCCGTTATCTCCCGCTGTTGAAGATTTGCAATCTTCAACGAGTATTAAACAGATTCGAATTAAAGAAAACTCTGTTTTCGGTTCCTATAAATATATATCTCGAGATCCATTGTATTTATAATTTCGTTATCCGTGTTGTCACCATTTTTGAACAATTCAAAAATACCGCCAACTCTCTTTACTGCTTAACCATCAACCAAGGGTTCCACTTCGTTTTACCCTTGGCTATTGA
>JABDKL010000179.1 GCA_013002225.1 Winogradskyella sp. | reverse complement strand
CTAAGTGCTGCGGCATCACTAGGGAAATGCGCTTCGAAAATAGACCTGTAGTAATACTCTTCTTTATTTAATGGCGTATTAATTGGAAAACGAAACTTTGCATTTTCCATTTGCTCATTAGTAATTTCTTTTTCTACCAGTTCCTTTAATGTATCTATCCAGCTGTAGCCTACACCATCACTAAATTGTTCTTTTTGTCTCCAGGCCACACTTTCTGGAATATAGTCTTCAAAAGCTTTACGGATCACCCATTTTTCCATACGCTCACCATTAATCATTTTATCCCTTGGGTTAATGCGCATAGCGACATCCATAAATTCTTTATCTAAAAATGGAACACGACCTTCTATGCCCCAAGCAGCTAAACTTTTGTTCGCTCTAAGACAATCGTACATATGTAACTTATCTAACTTCCTAACAGTTTCTTCATGAAATTCCTTGGCATTTGGTGCTTTATGGAAATATAAATAGCCGCCAAAGAGCTCATCTGCACCTTCACCAGATAAGACCATTTTTATACCCATAGACTTAATAACTCTGGCCATTAAATACATTGGAGTCGAGGAACGAATGGTTGTAATATCATAGGTTTCGATATTATAAATAACATCCTTAATAGCGTCTAAACCTTCTTGTATAGTGAATTTAATTTCGTGATGCACCGTACCGATATGATCTGCTACTTTTTTGGCAGCAGCCAGATCGGGCGAGCCCTCTAATCCAACAGAAAAACTGTGCAATTGTGGCCACCAGGCTTTTTCCTTATCGTCTGCTTCGATACGACGTTCTGAATATTTTTTGGCTATAGCAGAAGTAACAGAAGAGTCTAAACCTCCTGATAATAAGACACCATAAGGCACGTCACTCATTAACTGTCTGTGTACAGCATCCTCTAAGGCTTGTTTTACCTCCTCGACGCTGGTAGTGTTGTCTTTTACCGCTTCGTATGCTGACCAGTCACGTTTATACCATTTTACAAAGACACCGTCCTTACTAGACATATAATGTCCAGGAGGAAATAACTCAATCTTTGTACAAACACCTTCGAGTGCTTTTAACTCAGAGGCTACATAAAACGTACCGTACTTATCCCAACCTATATATAATGGGATAATACCCATATGATCTCTGGCGATAAAATATTCATTCTTCTCTGCATCGTAAATGGTAAAACCAAAAATCCCGTTCATCTCATCTAAAAAGTCCACACCTTTTTCTTGATATAAGGCCAAGATCACTTCACAATCACTTTCTGTCCGAAAATCATAGTCAGGAAATTGAGATCGTAAAGCTCTATGGTTATAGATCTCACCATTTGCCGCCAATATTAACGATTTGTCCTTACTGTACAAAGGTTGCTTGCCAGAGGAAGGGTCTACAATAGCCAAGCGCTCATGCGCTAAGATGGCTTTATCATCGCTGTAAATACCGCTCCAGTCCGGTCCACGATGACGGATCGTTTTTGCCATTTCCAAGACTTTTGGTCTTAGATCTTCAACCTTCTGTTTTATATCGAATGCACATACTATACCACACATAATATCATTTTTAGTTGTTATTTATATAGCAAATATGAATATAAACATATTGATATTAAATAATATATGCATAATTGATTTTAATTTGAAACTAAAAAGTTATTTTAATATATAATTTGAAATTTAATATTCCCAATTATATACGATTACTTTCAATTTGAAAATTTTAATATTTTTTTACGACAGTTGTAATACAGAAACTCCTAAATTTAACAAAACCAAAAAACTTAAATTATGAAAACATCTAGACTCATTACAAGTATTGCTTTTGCATTAATACTGTTAGTTTCATTTGATGCAGAAGCACAAAAATTTGCAGGGATGGACAAAAGTCCAATGGACGCAGCAGCGTTTCCTAACGACTATAAAGTATCGGATAAGTTAATAAAAGTCGTTTATAGCAGACCTCAACTAAAGGGAAGAGATATTAATGATTTGGCAAAGCCTGGTGAAGTGTGGAGACTTGGAGCAAATGAAGCTGCAGAACTTCATGTTTACACCGAGATGGAACTAGATGGTAATAACATTGATGAAGGCACCTACACCTTATATGCTATTCCTAATGAAGAGGAATGGACAGTTATTGTAAATAAAGATCTAAATGTATGGGGAAGTTATTTTTATAACGAAGAAAATGATGTTGCAAGAATTACCGTACCTGTTACAGAGGGTGACGAATCTCTAGAAGCCTTCTCTATTGCTTTCGAAAAGTCTGATGATGGAGTACACATGCATATGGGTTGGGGCACAAAAAGAGTTGCAGTACCATTTGTAAAAGAATAAAACGGTATTATAAACTATATATAACTTAAAAAGTTTCGATGGTTATATCTAACCATCGAAACTTTTTTTTTATACGAATTATAATTTCTGTAGAATTAAGGAATATTTAAATATTTATGGGTTTGTAGTGAGACTTTCCATTTAGGATTTGCCATTACATAATCTACAATTTGCGGCATCATTTTATCACGCTTGCTCCACTCAGGTTGTAGATACAAAATACAATCTTTATTAACCTTAGCTGCCTGTTCCTCAGCAAAACGAAAATCGTCCTTATTATACACAATACATTTAAGCTCATTTGCTTTTTCATAAACAACAGCTGTAGGTAGTTTCATCTTTTTTGGAGACAAACAGATCCAATCCCAATCTCCCGACAGGTTGTAAGCACCAGATGTTTCAATATGTGTTTGTACACCCTTAGCCTTTAATTGGTCCGTAAGGGGTTTCATATCCCACATTAAAGGTTCTCCTCCAGTCACAACTATGGTATTACTATACTTAACAGCGTTTTCGACAATTTTTTCTGTAGCAGTAGGAGGATGTAATTCGGCCAACCAGGATTCTTTTACATCGCACCAATGACATCCTACATCACATCCACCAATTCTAATAAAATAAGCAGCCGTTCCTTTATGAAATCCTTCACCCTGAATGGTGTAAAATTCTTCCATAAGCGGCAATAATTCACCTTTGTCTATTAACTCTTGTCGTTCTCGTCTTGTCATATTTGGCAAAGATAGTTGATTAGTTGGAAGTTTAAAGCGCCGCGCTAGAAGATTACTTGGAGGCAATTACATCTATTTCTATTCTTGCATTTCCTGCTAAACCAGAGGCAGCAAATGTGGTGCGTGCTGGTTTATTTTTAAAGTATTGAATATAGACAGAATTAAAATCTGAAAAATCTTCTATATCCTTAAGTATCACAGTACATTTAACCACATTATCCAGAGACTGGTTGTGGTGTTTTAACACGGCTTCTATATTTTTTATTACTTGCGTTGTCTCAGATTTTATCCCGCCAGGAACCAAAGTGCCAGTTGTATGGTTTTTACCTATCTGCCCAGTTAAGAATAATAGGTTATCCGTTTCAACGGCATCACTAAATGGTACGTTGGCACGACTTGGTTCGTGAGACTTATGAAATGTTATTTCAGATTCATCATCCATACAGGATTGAAAACTTGTCACAAAACAAACGATAAAAATTAAAAATTTAGACTTCATATTATAGAGTTTAATTTGATTCGATAATTTATATTTTAAATCACCTATTTAAGTCTAAAGTTATAGACTTTTGCATTACCCGCTTTATAACTATTGCCTAAGGTGGTTTACTAAAATTACATTATTTTTATACAAATTTTCTGACCGATGAGTAAATCCGATGATTTTATTAGAGACATAAATGCAGGCAACTCCTTCAAGGGCGACTATATCACCTTAGGATCTGCCATGCTAGACGGAGAAACTATGACTAATACATATGTCAATGTTCCTCTAAAAACCATGAATCGTCATGGATTAATTGCTGGAGCTACTGGAACGGGGAAAACAAAAACATTACAGGTATTAGCAGAAAATCTTTCAGAAAAAGGGGTTCCTGTTTTGCTTATGGATATAAAAGGTGATTTGAGCGGTTTGGCAAAACCAAGTCCTGGTCATCCTAAAATCGATGAGCGTCACGAAAAAATCGGGTTACCCTTTAAGCCAAAAGCATTTCAAGTAGAAGTCTTAACATTATCAGAACAAAATGGTGTAAGACTACGAGCAACAATAAGTGAGTTTGGACCTGTTCTTATTTCCAGAATACTGGATGTAACCGAAACTCAGGCAGGTATAATCTCAGTAATTTTCAAGTATTGTGATGACAATAAATTACCGCTGTTAGATTTAAAAGATTTCAAGAAAATCTTACAGTATGCAACGGGCGATGGCAAGAAAGAATTTGAAGAATCTTATGGTAGAATCTCCACGGCTTCCACAGGAGCAATACTTAGAAAGCTCATAGAAATAGAACAACAAGGTGGTGATTTGTTCTTTGGTGAAACCTCTTTTGACACTCAGGATTTATTGAGAATTGATGATGAGGGAAGAGGTTACATTAATATTATAAGATTAACTGATATACAGGATAAGCCAAAATTGTTTTCAACTTTCATGTTGAGTCTATTAGCCGAAATTTATTCAACATTCCCCGAGCAGGGCGATAGCGGTAGACCAGAACTTATTATGTTTATAGACGAAGCCCATCTTATTTTTAATGAAGCTTCAGATGCCTTATTAAATCAAATTGAAAGTATTGTTAAACTTATTCGAAGCAAGGGTGTTGGATTATATTTTGTAACTCAAAATCCAACAGATGTACCAGAAGCTGTTTTAGGCCAGCTCGGATTAAAAGTACAACACGCCTTAAGGGCATTTACAGCTAAAGACCGAAAGGCAATTAAACTAACTGCTCAAAATTATCCGGACACAAAATATTACGACACCGCAGATGTGTTAACTTCACTTGGTATTGGCGAAGCTTTAGTTTCTGCCTTAGACGAAAAAGGGAAACCCACTCCTCTAGCTGCAACTATGATGCGAGCTCCAATGAGCCGAATGGATATCCTAACAGAATCCGAACTTAGTCAGTTACTCGCAGAGTCTCAATTGGCAAAGAAATACAATAAAGAAATTGACAGAGAGAGTGCTTACGAAATGCTAAATGAAAAAATAGAACAGGCAGAAGTAGAAGAGGCCAAACAAAAGGCGAAAGAGGAACAAGAAAAGCTAAAACGTGTAGAAAGCAAAAAAAGAGCTACCTCAACACGAAGACGCAGCACCAGACAAAATCCTATAGTAAAGGTATTATCTAGTCCAACTGTAATTCGAAGTGTCTTAGGAATTTTAACAAAAATGCTTAAATAACTAAACCTAAATCTAAAATGAAAAAAAATTTATTCGTGTTGCTAATTTGCACACTTTTATCTGTAAGCTGTGCTAAGGACAATGAACCAAATCCGTTTTTAATCGAAAAACATCACATCGGTTTACTTAACGATTCCACACAAGTTAAAGAATTGGATGCAATTTTTAAAAATGATTCTGTAGTAAGATATATTTCTGGGGATGAATTTGCTGGCGCTGTAAATACTATTGAAATCTATGAGAAAGGTGGTAAAAAATTATTAGATATTTCGCCTCGCGAAGCACTAGATTCAACATCTGTTATTTCAACAGTTCGCATCATTGATGAGCGCTACAAAACAGAAAAGAACATATCTACATTAAGTACCTTTAAAGATATTAAGGAGGCTTATACCATTTCAAAAGTAGATAACCTCATTAATTCTGTCGTGGTCTCTGTAAATGAAATTGATGCGTCATTTACAATAGATAAAAAAGAACTACCAGGTGGATTGCGTTATGATATGGATGCTGTTATAGATCCCATTCAAATTCCGGAAAAGGCGAAAATTAAATTTTTCATGCTTCACTGGTAGAATTTAAAAAGGCTTTCCATAAAATAATAATATGAGTAAAAAGTATAGGATACAGAATTCTCCATTTATAGTACCAACTGATGATGGCAAAATCATCAAGGAGCATTTTGGAAGGGCCAGCGATGGCAACTCTCAAATTAGTATTGCTCACATGGTTGCGCCTGCTGGCTGGTCAGAACCCTTTCAAACACCAGAATTTGACGAATACACGTTTATCATCAGAGGTAAAAAGCAATTTATTATTGAAGGTGAAACTATCGTTTTAGAAGCGGGACAATCTATTATGGTCAAAAAAAATACCCGTTTACAATATTCTAATCCTTTTACAGAAGCTTGCGAGTATTTAGCAATTTGTTTACCTGCATTTTCTATAGACCAGGTTAACAGGGAAGATAAATAGGATGAGTAGTTTTGTGATAAAATCGATTGGAAATGCTCTAAACGCTACGAGCTTTGTCTCCTCAAGATATGCAACCAACAAAGCACTAAAATTATTTGCCTCACCTCGAAAAGGACGTTACACTGAAAATCAGAAATCCATTATTAAGAGTGCCATTTTTGAAATGTTAGAGTATGACAATCTGGATATTGCCACCTATCGTTGGAAAGGGAAAGGAAAAACGGTGCTATTGGCTCATGGATGGGAAAGCAACACCTCACGCTGGGACTATATTTTAGAAAACTTAAAGGCACAGGATTATAATATTATTTCATTAGATGCGCCAGCACATGGCCACTCTGGCGGAAAACAATTTAATGCTGTATTATATTCTGAAGCTATACATCTTGTGGCTAAAAAACACCAACCAGAGGTATTAATCGGCCATTCGGTGGGAGGCATGTCGAGTGTATTTTGTATGTTTAATAACAACATTAAATCGGTAAAAAAGCTAGTTCTATTAGGTGCTCCCGCTCATTTCACAGGAGTTTTTACGCGTTATAAATCTATGATGGGATACAATAACCGCATCTCTAACGGTCTTGATGCTATAGTTTTGCAACGGTTTGGTAAACCTGTTGATTATTTTTCGGTAGCGACATTCACAGAATCTATTGAAGCAAAAGGACTTATAATACACGATAAAAAAGATAAAATTATTCCGTATGAAGACGCACTACTTATAGCGCATCGCTATAAAAATTCTGAACTTATAAGCACCAATGGGTTTGGTCATGGGTTAAAGGATATTTCCTTAACACCAAAAATTATTTCATTTATAAATAGTTAATCTTTATTTTACCTTTGCACCATGGCAGACCAACTAACAAGACTTAATAAATACCTCAGCGAGGCAGGTTACTGTTCACGACGTGAAGCCGATCGCTTAATTGACGCTGGTCGTGTAACCATAAATGATGTAGTTCCGGAAATGGGTACGAAAGTTGCTTCAGAAGATGTTGTAAAGGTCGATGGTGAAATTATAGGCCAAAGACAACAGGACTTTGTCTATCTAGCATTTAACAAGCCTGTTGGCATAGTATGTACAACAGACACACGGGTTGAAAAGGATAATATTATAGATTTCATAAATTACCCTAAGCGTATTTTTCCAATAGGAAGATTAGATAAACCGAGTGAAGGTTTAATTCTCCTAACTGACGATGGAGACATCGTAAACAAAATCTTAAGGGCGAGTAACAATCACGAAAAAGAATATGTGGTTACAGTAGACAAACCTATTTCTCAAACCTTTATTGAACGCATGGCAGGTGGAATTTATATTGAGGACCTGGGTAAACGCACCAAAAAATGTGAAGTTAAAAAGATAGATCGGTTTACGTTTAGTATAATTCTAACCCAAGGGCTTAATCGACAAATCCGAAGAATGTGTGAGTACTTAAATTATGAAGTACAAACCTTAAAGCGCATTAGAATAATGAATATTGAACTCGATATGCCTGTTGGTCAGTATCGTGAACTAACTAAAGATGAGTTTAAAGAACTTAACGAACTTATAAAGGATTCAAAAAAAACCTTCAATCCCAAACAAGGAGAACCAAGAAAAAGCAGACGTTAATTAAATCCTAATTAACAGATAGATTGCGTTAACGATTTCTAACTTTAGAAATACTAATCAATTATTATTTCTCATGAAATCAATGCTTTCCCTCGTATTTCTAATCACTTTTTCGGCTCTTTCTCAAAATAACTATTCAGTATCCGACACTAATCCATATGGATTACCAAATCCTGAAGCACCTGAACAAATCAGGGATTTTGAAGAGCTCATAGGCAAGTGCAATTGCAAATCTGTTTCTCGTAAGCAAGACCAATCATGGGCTGATGCCATAGATATGACATGGGAATGGAAATATATAATGAATGGCTTTGCAGTACAGGATGAAACCATTAAATCTGATGGCAAACACTCTGGTAGTATTAGACAATTTATTGCAGATAGTAGTCAATGGTACGTACATTATTATTCCTCTGCCTCATCAGCAATAACCTTACCCACTTGGAAAGGTGGTAAAAAGGAAAATGGAAATATTGTACTTTATCGCGACCAAAAAGCACCAAATGGCATGGACGGCTGGTATAGATTGACGTTTTACGACATTAACGACCAAGGGTATAAATGGGTAGGCGAATGGGTCGATAAAACCGAGAAAGTTGTATATCCTACTTGGAAAATTGAATGTATTAAACCACTAAAAGAAACTGTAGAAATTGATGATATCAAAAGAAATATATCAGCTTTTTCAAATGCCTATATGGAGGGTCGTATTGACGATTTGGTAGATCTGTACACCATTGATGGTAAAATCATGCCAGATAACATTAAAATTATCTCTGGAAAAGAGAAGTTAACTTCTTACTGGAAAATACCAGAAGGAGTGAAAATTTTACATCATAAAGTGACACCACTAGAAATAAAGGTTGAAAATAACATAGCCTATGATTATGGATACTATGAAGGCAAAACATTAAGATCAGACAAAACCCAATCAACATGGAAAGGGAAATACATTATTGTTTGGAAAAAAATTAATAACGACTGGAAAATATATCTCGATATTTGGAACAGTGTTAAAGAGTAAGTATTATTTTTAACACCAAAACATTAAATACTATGTCTAAAATTTCTCCTTTTCATCTGGCAATTCCAGTACATAATTTAGAAGATTGTCGAAATTTTTATACCAATACTTTAAATCTTGATGAAGGTAGAAGTAGCGACCATTGGGCAGATTATAACTTTTTTGGGCATCAACTGGTCATTCATTACAAGCCCAAGGCAAAAGACGACACACACACTAATTCGGTAGACGGGAAAGACGTACCTGTTCCCCACTTTGGCGTTGTTTTAAACTGGAGTGATTTTCATGCCTTTGCCGATAACTTAAGATCAAAAAACATAAAATTTATAATTGAACCCTATATTAGATTTGAAGGTTTAGTTGGCGAACAAGCGACTATGTTTTTTAAAGATCCTGCAGGAAATGCACTGGAGTTTAAAGCTTTTAAAGACAGAAGTCAGCTATTTGCCAAATAATTATGCATTATCCAATAAAACTATATTTTTTGTTATTTTTATTGTAGATTTTAACAGTTTTATTAATCAAACACCTGTTAACCATGAAAAAAATCTGCATCTTAATAATTAGTTTTTTAACCTTTAACAGCTTTGCGCAAGTTTGTACAACAGAAACTAACAATACCTCTACACCAATAACCTCTACTGCTCCAGGAATTGTAACGATATCGATCTCAGAAGATGTTACAATAACAGATATAAACATGTGTTTAGATATAACTCATCAATATTTAAGTGATTTAGGGATTGTTTTAACAAGCCCTTCAAATACAGCCGTATCCATCATACTACCTAATGAATGTAACGGAACAAATATTGATGCAGTTTTTGATGATGACGGCACTCCATTAAACTGTGACGTAACCATTAATGGCGTTACGCAAGCCACTCAATCATTATCGGCGTTTAATGGGGAAAGTGCAATGGGAGATTGGACCTTATCGGTGGCAGACACCGTTGTTATAGACGATGGTGTTATCAATAGTTTTTGTATTGAATATTGTGGAAATATTCTTAACGCACAGGATTATATAGACACAACGCCATTTACAATATTTCCAAATCCGACAAAAGATAAATTATCATTTATTACACAGGAGGATATAATAGTTACATTATTCGATTTGTATGGCCGGAAAGTTATGACAAGTCAGATTGGACCAAACGCTTCCGATTTAGACCTGTCTGAAATGTCTTCTGGAAATTATATTGTGGAAATATTGTCTGTGGAGAATAAACGAT
>JABDKL010000174.1 GCA_013002225.1 Winogradskyella sp. | reverse complement strand
GTTCCAGCTATTACTAAAGATTTATTACTTGCAGTAAATACATCTGTTAAAGTTGCATCTGTTAAACTTATTTGAGCATCTGAAAAATTATTAGCCATATTATTATCCTAAAGCAATTGAAAATGGAATAGCACTTGGGTCAGTTTCTGTAATAGAAACACCACTAGGAAGTGTTATTGCATTTGTTGATGTGTTAATTGAAAATAATTCTAAATCATCTGTTCCATCAAACAGTTTCATAGCGATTGTGTTTGTTGCAGAATTATCTAACCATATAGTTCCAGCAACAGCAGAACTTGGTCTTGATGAACCTAAATGACCTGTGTTTAAAGCATTTAA
Organism: Winogradskyella sp.; assembly: GCA_013002225.1. Taxonomy (GTDB): domain Bacteria; phylum Bacteroidota; class Bacteroidia; order Flavobacteriales; family Flavobacteriaceae; genus Winogradskyella. The sequence goes on along the minus strand of JABDKL010000174.1, from coordinate 4,593 downwards.
GCTATTATTTAGATCACTTCTAAATTGAGCAAATGTAACATTATCTAGGGTTATTTGTGATACTTGTGCCATAATTAAATTATTACTTGTCCTACTCCTTGTACTATATAGTCGAAAGTTCTGTCAATACTTGTATCAGAACTATTATAAAATTCAATAGTGAACTGTGTTGTTGATTTAGATGTAATTGAATAATAATCTCCTGAACTCATAGATTGTGCAGAAATACCTATAGATGGATTTAATTTAAAACCAAAGTCATAAGTTATTGTTTTACCCCCTGTACCAGAACTAATATCATTTCCACTTTCACTTCTTTTTGATAAACTTGCTGTGATTGATAATTCTTCAATTAATGATCTAGCTTTTAAATTATCAGATGTAAATAAAACTCTAAATTTAAAATAACGACCTATATGCTCTCCAATAGTAAATGGTTTAAATGCTGAATAAGTTACATTATCATCACTTGTTGCAATCTCTAATATAGTATGTGCATCTGCTGAACTTGTGCCATCAAAAGGATTTGGTCGTCCATCATCAAATAGTGTAGTTGCTGTTGGTCGTCCATTATCAAATACTTCAGAAACATCTTCAATAAATTGTGTAACTGAGGCTGTAAATTGTCCTTTAAATTTAGCACCTAAATCAATCGTATTTGCAAAATCATAAGTTCCTGTTGCTGATACTCTAGTTGCAGTATCTCCTACAGTTCCTGTTGCAGTTAATCCTATAAAATTAGTAGAATCTCTAGTGATTAATGAAACATTTGATTTAGTTCCTGTAAATCCAGTATGTTCATTGATAGTTGTTTGATTAACAAAATTTACTGATGCGATATTAGTTGAAACAATAGTTTCATTAGAAGATTGGTTTCCTAATTTATCTTGTGCTTTGATAAGATAAGAGCCAGTTAATAAAGGTATAGTCAAACTTGTGGCTGGTCGTCCTATTCTATCTACTAAGTCAACTGAGTTTTGCCATGTTGGATTTACCAAGTCAGAACTAAATTTTAAAACATAATAATCTAAATCTAAATCATTAATAGGTGTCCAACTTAACAATGCTTGATCTCCTAATACATTGATTGAAAAGTTTTCTATATCACTAGGAACAGCAGTTTGACCAATGATTTGTCTAGTATCTGTTACGAATGTACTTGAAACACCCAAACCATTAGTAGCTTTACATCTAACTTGGTATTGTGCGTTATCTATAACATTAAGTAATTGATAATTTAATGATGAACCTTTACCAATAGTTTTAAAACTATCTGTAACTGCATTTCCATTTCTATCAGTTAATTGTTTTACTTCTACTTGGTATTGATCAACAAATTTATCAGGAGAAGCAGAAACTAAAACTGACAAACGAGTAATAACTGTTCCATCATTATATTCAACAAGATCATCTGATAATGTAATCCCAGATGGTGGTTGAATAGTAAATGGATTAGGAAGATTAGTAGCTGGTACTGTTGGTGCTTGTGTTTTAGTTGCCCAAGTATAATGTGCGTCTTGATGTTCTACTAAATCTAAACCAATTGTAAAATCACGATTAAATCTTATAGATAAAACCCTAAAAGGCTTGGCACTAAAACCAATTGAACTATGCGTTATATTTACAATATCTCCAATAGCTAAATCGTAAGCACTAAAAGAAACATTAACTGACAATCTTATAGAATCTCTTGTTCTTCTTAAAATTACTTCTGCCATTTCTTCTGCTTGATAAGTATTTGTTACAACTTTGCCAAAATCAAATCTTCCCTCAAGTAAGAATCCACCATCATCAGCTTTCATAGTTGCATGGCGATCTGCACTAGGTAATCCACTATCATCAATTGGTGGAAACTGTACTTCATCAACTTGGTAATTACGATCTGGATTTACATAGCTAACTATAACTCTATTATATTTTTCATTTTTTGCTGGTGTTTGTAAAGTATAACCACCAATAATATCATCTTCTGTTAGTGTTATTGAGGCACTTCCTGTTGTTTCAATAATTAAATTATATTTACCTTGTGTGTATGGCAGATAACCTCTACAACCTTTTAAAAGTTCTCTTACATTTTCTAATAATTTTTTAGAAGTATCTATAACTGCATTAGTATCAAATATGTTTATATCACTACTTCCAGAATATGGTGTTACTTGAGTTTCACAAACAACCGAGGCATCATAAAAAGATTGTAAATCTATTTCATTAATTGATAGTCCTTTTCCATATCTTTCATTTGTTAGATAATCTAATAAGCACCATGATGGATTGGTTTGATAACTTGCAGATTGCTCTACTAAACTTGAGTTATAAGTTCTTATTTTTCGACCTTTTATTCTAGCTTGAACCTTTGGGATTCCTGTAAATGCGTCTTGATTCCATTTAAACCTTAATGCCAAATAACAAAGACCAGATAGCTTATGATTACTTCCCCAATTTGATAGTGCTGATAATATTCCTGAAGCAGATTGTCCATCAGTTCCAAAGTGAGGTTCTACTCTAATTAAACTTTCTGCACTTGAGCCTTCTTCATTTGGGTCAGCTTTATAAAAATTACTATCTGAACTATTTACCTCTACCTCTGCACCATCTGATAATGCACTTGCCCAAGTAACAGCCTTATCATCTATTTTTATTTCTTCAATTGAGTTTATTTCTCCCTCTGCCATTACGATAGCCATATAAAGATATTGGTTTGTATTGCCACCACCAGAATCTAAAAAAACACGTGTACCACCAACTAATCTTTCTCCATAAATTACAGGAATATTAGAGTCGTTAGATTGTTTGTTTAAAAGAACTCCTGTTTCAAAATCATCTGCTTCGTTAAGTCCAAAATCAGGTATCTCAGGAACTTTTGGTCTAAACAACCATGCTATTGCTAAAGATGCAACTAATGCTACAACTTTATTTTTTACAAAATAACTGATCGCCGCAGAAATTATTGCAGTAAAAAAAAAAGATTTAATTTTAGTTTTTTTAACTTCTAATCCAGCACCACCATATTGTTTTAAAAGTTTTTCTTCTCGTTTATTTATATAAGCAAGGAACTCTCCTTTGGGTGCGTGTTTGTTTAAAATTTTCTTTGCTAATTTGATTAGTAATTTTTCAAACCATTTAAACATTATTCTCTACCCCACTTAACATCTTGTACTGTTTCTGATGAAAAATCCATACCAATATCTGTGCTAAAAAATCTTTGTTGTGATGTGTTGTTTGTTTTACGACCATTTTTTTTTTCAAAGTCAGCCCAATGAGAAACTACTGTTAGATTAACAATGCTTGAGTTTGTGTTTTCATTTATGGCAAAGGATTCAATATTTCCTTTGTAAAGCATAAAGGGGTCAGCAATAATACTATTATTAGTATCTAATAAACCTCTAAATATAGTTACTTCATCATTAGTTACATTTTCGTTTAATACTGTTGAAATAAATGTTTGATCAGCACCAGATAAAGATATTGATAAAGTAGATTTAGTTATATCTATTTCTTCTGTAAAATCTGATACACCAATTATAAAATCTGACGGATTATAGGTAACACTAGAGCCTGAAATAGAAGAAGTTAAAGAAAAGGAACAATCAGTAAAATTTACAGGGGTGCTAAAACTAATTGTGAGTAAGTGAATAGGTCTAATATCATTAGTCGCTAGTGCGTTTTTTATCGCTGTTGTTAAGGCTCTCGTCATATTTCTCGTATGTTGTTCTTATTAGTTTTTCGCTTTGTTCTACCATAATAAAGCTAAAACTTCCATCTGGAATAGTATTTTGTTTTAAATTGTTTTTTTCTGAATCTATTTCAGTTTCATCAACTACTTTTTCAGCTAAAAAATCAGCAGTCACATAATGCCTTACTAAATATTTTGTCATCTATAATGCTTCTTCTACATCAAATTCAAATTGATATAAAGCACTTCCATTATTATCTGCACCTATAACACCAAACTCTTGAATGTCATTAGTTTGATGTACTGTGAAATCTACATTGTCATAAATAATAACAGTATTATCAGAAACATTAGAAATTAAAGGTGGCTCAAATGTTACAGTTGATACAACACCAGATTCATTTGTATTTACATTTTCTACAATCATATAAACTTTGCTTTGTCCTGTGAATCTAAAATAATCTCCAGCTTTTAAAAAACCATTAACAGAATTTACAGAAGCATTATTTAAAGTAAATGTTGTAGCACCAGATGTAATAGCACCATTAAGAGTTAAAACTTCATTGGCAGAACCTCTAGCATTTTTGATTTCTGGTGGAACTATAGTAAAGTTTTCTTTGCCTGATCTTTGTTTAATTATAAAAGCCATTAACTCTCCATAAACATTTGATCTAGTTCCTGTAACTATTCTAATAGTAAATGCAAATCTTTGATTGTCTATTTGTCTAGCAAGTTTTTTACCAGATACACTTTTTGAAATAATAGTATTCTGAATAGATTTTATTCCTAAAGATTCAAACTTAGCAGAAGATATTGGAAAAGCACCTGACATTAAATTAAACTCTCCTGACCTCTTTCATTAACTGCGTTATTAATTAATTGAGTTATAGTTCCTCTTGATCTTACAAGTAATTCTTCAA
>JABDKL010000172.1 GCA_013002225.1 Winogradskyella sp. | reverse complement strand
TTAGGCTCTAATGAGGCCTTATGGTCTGGTCCTGGTAGAGAATTGTCTAAGGTAAAGTGCTTTTCTATAACAGTAGCTCCCATGGCAACTGCCGCAATTGGAACTTCAATTCCTAATGTATGATCGGAGTAGCCTATAGGTACTCCATAGGTCTCTGAAATAGTTTTCATAGCCTTAAGATTTACATCCTGCATTGGTGTTGGATATTCTGTATTACAGTGTAATACAGTTATATCTTCTTTTGATGCGCCATTGTGAGTTACTACGTTGATAGCATCACCAATTTCGTTTAAAGTGGCCATACCGGTTGAAATGATTACAGGTTTTCCCAAACCTCCGATTTTTTCTAGATAAGGATAGTTTGTCAGTTCGCCCGAAGGTATTTTAAAAATATCGATATTGAGTTCATTCAAAAAATCAATGCTTTCAAGGTCAAAGGCAGTTGACAAAAATTTAATGTTTTTAGATTTACAATAGGCGATAAGCTCTAAATGATCCGCTCTACTCAACTCTAATTTTTGAAGCATGCTTAATTGAGTTTCAGAAGCATCACTAGTATTTTTTTTCTGATAACTTGCTTTTTGAGCATTTATACTAACAAGTTTTTGAGATTTAAAAGTTTGAAATTTAACGTAGTCTACGCCCGCTTCGGCAGCGACATCAATGAGTTGTTTCGCTAAATTAATTTGGCCATTATGGTTAACTCCAGCTTCCGCAATAATTAAAGTCTTATGCATTACTTATAGATTTTGCAGGGATTCCAATTAATGTTTTATCATTTTCAAAAGATTTAGTGACTACGGCACCTGCGCCAATAGTATTACCAGAATCAATATTTAAATATTGTAGAATAGTAGCGTTGCTGCCAATTAAGTTGGTATTTTTTATGGTTACACCTCCAGAGATAACAGCGCATGGGTTAATAACGTTATTGTGCATTAATAATACATCATGTCCCATATGTACACCTCTATTAATAAGATTAAAGTCGCCTATTTTTATATCTGTTGTCAATACTGCCGCTTCACAAATAATATTACCCTCTCCCATACTTACAGAGTCATCCAGATTTACATTAGGATGCACCAAATTTGGAAATTTAAAGTTTGAATAAGATTTATATTTTTCTACAATTGATTTTGAATGTTTTGGAAAAGCAATGCCAAATACAATATTGCAATTTTCTTTATGGCTTGTCAGAAAATCTTCTTCGTTAAAAATAGTATAGTTTTCCTTTCCTATCGGGAGGGTTGGCTTTTTAGGATTTAAGTCTATAAATCCTTTAAAATCATACTGTAGTTCGATTTTATTGATCGCTTTAAGCAATAGGAAAATTTCCTTTGCTGCTCCGTTAGCTCCAACAATATATGTAGGTTTCATTTATAAGGTTTTAAATAACACTACTTGGTAAATTTACAATTCTATTTTCTAAAAATTCAGAATTATCCAGATTACCACATTGTGCTGATTTATACATCGGTAATGAATTCATAAGTTTCCAAATTGGTCTTGTCATGACACCAGCCTCATTGGTCGCCTTTAAAAATTCATTTCTTACTTCTAAGTTGCTTAATCTTATTGCATTTAACCAAAAATTTGAATCCCCTTCAGATATTGGTTCTATGAATTCAATGGCGTCATTTTTCTTAAAAAAGTGATTATACTTTTCGGCCAGGTTTTTTTTAGATTCTAAAAAGCCAGGTAAGGATTCCATCTGTGCACAACCTAAAGCTGCATTAAGGTTAGGTAATCGGTAATTATAGGCAGTCATATCATGATGATATTCCCATGAATGCGGCACCTTTGCGGTTGTGGTTATGTATTTGGCTTTTTCTGCTATAGATTTATCGTTTGTAATGAGCATACCACCACCACCTGTGGTTATGGTTTTATTGCCATTAAAACTTAATGTACCAATTGAGCCAAAGGTCCCAGTATGTTTATGGTTGTAGTAGCTGCCGAGAGATTCAGCTGCATCCTCTACAATAGTGATGTTATAATTATTACAAATTTCGACCACCTCCTCTATTCGCATTGGTAGACCAAAAGTATGCATAGGCACTACAGCTTTAATAATCCGATTTGTTAACGTGTTGACGCATTTGCCATTTACAATTGTTGTGTTTTTTTCTAAAAATGCTTTTAGTTTTTCTGGAGATAGTCCCATTGTATCTTTATCGACATCTACAAAAACAGGATGAGCTCCGCAGTAACTTATGGCATTTGCCGTCGCTACAAAGGTTAGGGGTTGTGTAATAACTTCATCGTTGGGTTTTACATCAGCCAAAAGAAGACCTATGTGTAAAGCTGCTGTTCCGTTTACAGTTGCTATCGCGTATTCAGCACCAGTAAATTTAGCTACAGCGGTTTCGAATTGATCTACAAATTTGCCAACGCTAGAGACAAAGGTAGAGTCTATACATTCGTTGAGGTATTTCTTTTCATTACCTCTAAACCGAGGTTCGTGTAAAGGAATAAAATTATCGGTATCGTAAATTTTTCGAATAAGTTTAATTATCTCTTGGTACATTAATTACATTTTATGATCTAGATACTTTCCGGTTTCTTTATGTCCAAAATCTGGAATCATCTCAAAAAACAATTGGGTTAAATCTTCTTTTTTCCAGGATTTCTTTGATTTTAAGTCTTCGATGGTTTTTTCAAACATCTTGAGTTTTTCATTATCAACACTTAATTGATTCTTAATGACACCTAGATTTACAAAAGTGGCCATGTCTAGAGTTTCATTTTCTGTAAAAAATTCTTCGAAATCTTTTTCTCCTGTAGTATCACTTTTTGTAAATAAACATGGCCATTTACCTTGTTGAGGTAAAGTTTTGGCTAGCGCTCTGGCTTCATCTTCATCTTGGCACAGAAAAGGTTCGTAGCCTAAGGATTTTACATATTTTATTGCGATATCTGCAAAACTAATGAGATGAAGTGATTCGTTTAATTTTGGAAAAAATATGTCTCGGTTTTGACCGAATATACAAGACATTAGACATAATTCTCCAGATTCTTTCGGAATTACAAAGTAGCGTTTTATATCGTTGGGAGCTACAATTGGTTGTTGCTTTTTTATACGCTGATCAAAACCATGAAGTAAAGAACCGTCTGAAAACGCTACATTAGCAAAACGAGCTGTAGAAATTGAGATTTCTTTGCTTTTTCGCATTAAAAACATCTCCATAATTCGCTTAGAAGCACCCATCATGTTAACAGGGTTTGCAGCTTTGTCAGTAGAAACACAGAAGTATTTTTTTACGCCAGTATTTATGGATTGTTGAATGGTTTTTTCTGTGTTAAAAATGTTTACATCAATCATTCGCATTAACGTAAAGGGATCTTTTTCACTCCGAACATGTTTTAGAGCAGAGAGATTTAAAACGTAATCATACTGCCCATCAGACCCTATAAATGCATCATACTCGATCGACCCAATATCTAATCCATACGTTTTAAAATCCCCATCGATATATCCAAAAGAACTACGAATATCTCTTACGAGTTCTACAAGATTGTTTTCGCTTATATCAACTACATGCAGTTTTTTGGGATTGCGTTTAAAAATTTCTTTAGTTACTGCCTGGCCTATAGAACCAGCACCTCCAATTACTAAAAATCTGGATGCTGAGACGATAGTTTTAAGTTGCTCTTCATTGGCTTTGATATCTGCCTCAAAGAGTTCTTTTTGTCTCCCAATGAGCTCTAAAATTTGCATAAAATCTTAATTTTGGGTAAAAATACTATATTGTTCGGTAAGGTTTAGTTTGCTTACTTATTTTCGCTTGAATCGTTCATGACCCAGTATTATTTTTTCTTCGACTTGCTCTAAATTATCAATGGCTGTAGAAAATGCAGTAAAAGCTTTTTTGAATTTCAAATTTGGATGAAGATTTAAGAGTTCGGCAGGAAAAAGTTTTGGCAGAACAACAACCTTATCGTTTAAATTAAAAATAGACTTGTAATCTGTTAATTCTCTTGGATGTGGTTTAATATATATGATATCGGTTTGAGCCTGATTTACAAAATCTTTACAAATGTCTATTTTCTCTTGCTCATGCTCAATAACACCATCTTCATTCAGGGTTTGGGTTAGAATAATACTCTTCGTTTTATCAGTTGGAAATAACGATTCTGTATTTAAATCTGTATCTGGTAAAAAGGCTAAGGATAAGGTGTCTAATTTTTCTTGACCAAGATTTTTTAAAGTCGTTTTCCAATTTAATTTTTCTGATTTAACCTTTAAGGCTTCAGGTAGATCATTTGGATTTGACGCAAATACTTTTGTTATGCGATTGTCAAATCCATTAACCATGGGTCTGTTAACTAGTTTACCAATGATTTTTTTGGATATCGATGGTGATTTGGTCACATACGTCTTTAAGCCATCTTCAAGCATAAAGATGTTGTGGTTTTTATATTTATAAATAAAATAGTTTTTTGCCGAATCTGGAGAGCAGATATAGACATCAAAATTGTCTATCCCGTTTTTTAAATTATTAAGTTTAGAATTTTTTTGATCAATGAGTTTTACAATTTTCTTCCTGTTTAATGTATAGGTGAATTTACCAGCTAACTGCTTCTGCTCTTTCCTTCCTGCCATTATAATGACATCATCGAACCAATCTGTTTTTTTAAGACTATGGACTAAAGACTCAATATTAGGTGTGATTTTAACAATAACAAGTATACTGTTCTTTAGCTTTCGCTCTTCGATTAACAATATCGATAAAAGGATATGATAAACAGAAGTGATTACAAAAAGCCCTTTAGATTTCATAAACAGATTACAGATTAGACAACAAAAATATGACTATTTTTGCTCCGAATCGTTGCAATTTTTTCATGAATTTATCTACAACGCTAGTATTACCAACATATAATTGGCCTGAAGCTCTTGAATTAGTGCTTTTAAGTTTAGAAAACCAAACCCAATTCCCTGGTGAAGTAATTATTGCAGATGATGGATCTACTGAACAAACTAAACAATTAATAGATAAATTTAAGAAGGTATTGCCGATACCCTTGAGACATATATGGCATCAGGACGTAGGCTCCACAAAAGAAGTTATTTTAAATAAGGCTATCGCAAAGGCGCATGGTGACTATATTATACAAATTGATGGTGATTGTATAATGCATAAAAATTTCATTCAGGATCATGTTTCTGCGATTGAAAATAACACCTACTTGTTCGGTTCGAGAGTGAGTTTAAAAGAGAATATTGTACAAAACGTACTTAAAAATAAACGAATAAAATTTCCTGTATTAACTAAGGGGCTAAAAAAGCGTGGTCGAGGCATTCACTTATCTTTTCTTGGTAGGCAGTATAAACGGCAGCCGTTCATGTCCAAAAAACTTAGGGGATGTAATTATTCATTTTGGAAAGAGGACTTTATTGCAGTCAATGGTTATAATGAAGATATGGTAGGTTGGGGAAGAGATGATACAGAATTAATGCTTCGAATGATGCATAACAATGTACACGGAAAACGTCTGAAATTTAGAGGTATAGTTTACCACATATGGCACAAAGAAGCTTGCCGATCGGGAATAAATATTAATGATAAAATTCAGGCAGAAACTCAGAAGAACAAGTTAGTTTGGTGTAACAATGGAATTGATAAATATTTAAGTGAAAAGAACTAAGCAAATACATAGTGATTATCTTAATTATGAAGAATTTCTAGATTCTATTATAGATGATTTTGATAATTTAGGTGAAGATTTTGGTAATCAGGATCGTAACTCATTAAAGCTATTTAAAAAAGCAGGCCAGGTTTTTAATGTTAAATCGTTTAGAGTTCCTAATCTCATAAACCAGATTGCCTATAATTTTTTTAGAAAAAGCAAGGCTCAACGCTCCTATGAATATGCCAACAGGCTAAAGGATTTAAATATTGGGACGCCACAACCTATTGCTTATTACGAGTTTAAAACAACATTCTTGTTTAAAAAAAGTTATTATATCTCAGAGCAATTACATTGTGATCTAACCTATAGAGAACTTACCACAGATTTAAATTATCCTGATCATGAAGCTATTCTAAGAGCGTTCACGCGTTTTACTTACCAACTACATAAAAAGCATATTAAATTTTTAGATCATTCTCCTGGAAACACTTTAATACGTAGAGAAGATGATACTTATAAATTCTTTTTGGTTGATCTTAACAGAATGGAATTTAAAACTATGGACTTAAATGAGCGGATTAAAAATTTTGCTAAACTAACAACCCACAAGTCTTTAATTAGAGTTATGAGTGACGAGTATGCAAAGTGTTGTGATGAACCAACAGAGAAAGTATTTGATCTTATGTGGAGGTATACAAGAGATTTTCAAAATAGGTACTGGAAGCGCCGACGCTTAAAACGTAAATTGAAATTTTGGAAAAAGTAATTATTCGCTACTTTTTTTATGCAGCTCTCGCAATTTAGAATATTTCAAAAAGGTAATGTTTGCGGTCTGTTTACAAATGATGTAACCGTTAAAACCATCAAGAAATCCTAATCTCAGAAAGTAAGCCTTAAAAAAGGCCCAAAACGGATTCCAGATAATTTTTAAGATTGGTGCTTTTTTACCTTTATCAAAATAAGCTTTCGCGGCAATGGTAGAAAAATACTCTGTTTTTAGATTGAATTCAGAATAGCTTTGGTAGGTTTTGTGCAATATGTCACCATTTATATGTCCAGTTTTAGAACTTTCATCGTTTAACTTTACATGGTCATGTGGATTAATACCTGTCCATTTGGCTTTTCGTCTATCAAAAACACGTAATTTTCTATTCGGATACCAATCGGAATGTCTAATCCATTGCCCACAGAAGTTATTAAGTCTGTTGCAATAGTAACCATCAAACTTCCAGTCGCTTTTTAATTCCAAAAGAGACTCTTGCAATTGTTCCGAAAGCGACTCATCTCCATCTAAAGAGACAACGTAGTCGTATGAAGCTTGTGCAAGGGTAAAGTTTTTTTGTTCTATGTAACCCAGAAATTTCTGCTCTATAAACTTCACATTAAAACGTTTACAGATGGCTTTTGTTTTGTCCGTAGAGTAGGAGTCTACCACTACAATTTCGTCCACAACATTAATTAAAGACGTTATACAATTTTCAATGTTGCGTTCTTCGTTATAGGTAATTATTACGCCAGAGAGTTTAATGATTGGTGTGCTCATAGATTTGGTAAAAATAGTATTTTTGTTGCAATGAAAGACAGGCAAATTTCCGTAATCATTAGTACCTATAACCATCCGCAATGGTTGCAAAAAGTGCTGTGGAGTTATGAGCAACAAACATTCAAGGCCTTTGAGCTTATTATTGCAGATGATGGGTCTGGCGAAGAAACCAAATCAACCATAGATAATTTCGCAAACAGCGTAAGTTTTCCAGTTAAACACGTTTGGCACAAGGATGATGGCTTTCAAAAGACAAAAATTTTAAACAAGGCAATCTTAGCCTGTGATGCCAATTATATTGTATTTACCGATGGCGATTGTATAGCAAGAGCAGATTTCTTACAAACTCATATGCAATATAGAGAACAAGGCTATTTCTTATCGGGAGGTTATTTTAAACTTCCTATGAAAATTTCTGAAATTATATCTAAAGAGGATATTGTTACTGGTAGTTGTTTTGAAATTGAGTGGTTAAAGCATCATGGGCTTAAATCCTCTTTTAAAAATAACAAAATTTCGTCAAAAGGCTTAAAGGAGAACTTTCTGAATTATTTTACACCTACAACAGCCACATGGAATGGACATAATGCTTCTGGTTGGAAATCGGATATATTAAAAGTAAACGGATTTGACGAGCGCATGCAATATGGCGGAGAAGACCGAGAACTTGGAGAACGCTTATTTAATATAGGATTAAAAGCGAAACAAATTAGATACAGTGCAATATGCTTGCATCTAGACCATAAAAGAGGATATGTGAAACCAGAGATGATCGAAAAAAATCAAAAAATAAGAGCAGTCACAAAAAAAGAAAAGCGGAAATGGACGGATTTCGGGATTAGAAAAAATTAATCTAATCCATTAACAAACTGTACAAGTTTGTCTTTAAAAAATGACGGTCTAAATTTTTCATAATATGCTGTTGATCTAGATTTAAGGGCTTTAGGATCCTCAACATCCTGATAAAGATTTGCATCATAGTCATTGAGATGTACTGAAATATGGGTTTGGTCATTATCAAACATATTCCAGGCTTCCTTCATAATCCAAGGTGCGAAAATGGTAAAGGTCGGAATGCCTAATGCTTTTGCCATATTTGTGGCACCACCTTCGTTACCTATTAATGCTTCGCAATGCGAGGTGAGTGCGAGAAATTCACGAAGACTACTGCCAAAAATCTCAAAATAAATTTGCTTTTGAGTTTGTGGTGTACATAGATTATAAATAGCCTTGGCATCACCTTTTTGATTCGGAATATAATTAAAGAGAATTTGACTTTTAGGCTCATTTGAAACAATCGTATCAATAATTTTTGCCATATAATCAAACGGGTAGGTTTTAGCTTGGCCACTTCCCAAAACACCAATCATATAAACAGGTTTTTTTAAATCGATGTGGTTTGTTTCTAAAACCTTCTTAGCAAGGACTTTTTCTTTATCAGTAAGATAGATTTTTGGTCTTATGATTTTAGAGTTATCAATATTTAAAGGATATAAAAGTTGCAGCCTATTTTCAATAGCCAATCCTGCATTTGTTTGCGATGTTGTTTTATCTTCATATGTATGAGAGTATATGAAGGACGTATACCATTTGTATTTAGAAATCTTTGTTTTTGCGCCAGACAGGAGACTTATTAAATTACTCGAGTATTTTGAGTATACATCAATAACTACGTCAAAATGTTCTTTACGAATAGCTTTTGCAAACTGCCATAGTTCACGTTTGCTTTTTTCGTGCTCCTGAGTAAAAAAATGAAATTGATCTATAAATGGATTGTGTTCAACAACAGGGTAGGTGTGGGAATTGATGACATAATGTAATGTTGCATCAGGATACTTGTACTTAATAGCCTCAAATAAGATGCTCGAGGTTAAAACATCACCAATCATTTTTTGTTGTATGATTAAAACTTTCATATAAAATTTAAACCGCTACATCATACTCACGCAATGCATCATTAAGTGATGTTTTCTTATCAGTACTTTCTTTGCGTTTACCAATTATTAAAGCACAAGGAACTTGAAATTCACCAGCTTTAAATGTCTTAGTATAACTTCCAGGAATAACCACTGAACGTGCAGGCACTACACCTTTAGTTTCAACAGGTTTGTCTCCAGTGACATCGATGATTTTAGTGCTCATGGTTAATACTACATTAGCACCCAAAACAGCTTCTTTCTCAACACGTACGCCTTCAACGACAATGCAACGACTACCAATAAAGGCTCCATCTTCTATAATAACAGGTGCGGCTTGTAAAGGCTCTAAAACGCCACCAATACCAACTCCACCAGAAAGATGAACATTTTTTCCTATTTGTGCACAGCTACCAACGGTTGCCCAGGTGTCTACCATAGTACCTTCATCCACGTATGCGCCAATATTCACATAACTTGGCATCATTATTACTCCGCTGGAAATATAGGCGCCATGCCTTGCTACAGCATGTGGCACGACTCTAATGCCTTTCTCCATATAATTTCTTTTTAATGGAATTTTATCATGATATTCAAAAATACCAACTTCGTGGGTTTCCATCTTCTGAATTGGAAAATAAAGGACTACTGCTTTTTTTACCCATTCATTAACCTGCCAGCCATCTTTGGTAGGTTCGGCAACTCGCAAAGTGCCCTCATCTAATAAACCGATAACGCTTCTTATGGCATTAATGGTGACTTCATTTTTTAATTGAGAACGGTCTTCCCAGGCATTTTCTATAACGGATTGTAGTTGTTTCATTGAAAAGAAATATAAGTTTAGGTCAAAGATAGGTCTATAATTATTGAAGCTAAAAAAAAAATAAAAATATGTGACTAAACTAGATCTTATGTGTCTTAATATTAAATTAATATAAAATATACTTGGGAAGCGTATGTTTTATTAATTGTTAGTTAATAGTAAAAAACGTTTCTTTTTTTGAGAGACGTTTTTTTAATGCTTTATCTTTGCAATATATGGGACGAATATTAGCCATAGATTACGGAACAAAGCGTACAGGATTAGCTGTAACTGATGAGTTGCAGATTATTGCATCTGGTCTAACTACTGTAGAGACTAGAAATTTAATCAGCTATCTAAAAGATTATTTATCTAAAGAAAATGTCGAAAGCGTCGTAGTTGGTGAGCCAAAGCAAATGGACAATACAGCTTCTGAAAGCGAGGAGTCAATTCAAAAATTTCTAAAAAAATTATTAAAGGCAATTCCAGAAATTACAGTTGTAAGATTTGATGAGCGCTTTACTTCCAAAATGGCATTTCAAACCATGATCGATAGTGGTTTGAAAAAAAAACAAAGGCAAAATAAAGCTTTAATTGACGAAATAAGTGCGACGCTTATTTTACAAAGTTATTTGGCTTCACAATCTTAAATAAGTATTGTATTTTTGCACCCGTAAATTACTAAAATTATGATTTTACCAATCGTTGCCTATGGCGATGCAGTACTTAAGAAAAAAGCAAAGGAGATTGATAAGGATTATCCGAATTTAGATACCCTTATTGGAAATATGTACGAGACCATGTATAATGCTTATGGTGTTGGTTTGGCAGCACCTCAGATTGGTTTACCTATTCGTTTGTTTTTAGTAGATACTGAGCCTTTTGCTGACGACGAGGAGCTTTCTGAGGAGGAAAGAAATCAAATGAAAAATTTCAGAAAAACTTTTATTAATGCCCAGATTTTAGAAGAAGAAGGGGATGAGTGGGCGTTTAACGAGGGTTGTTTAAGTATTCCGGATGTAAGAGAAGATGTTTTTAGGCAACCTAAAATAAAAATTCAGTACCAAGATGAAAATTTTGATACGCATATTGAAGAATATGATGGCTTAATTGCCAGAGTAATTCAACATGAATATGATCATATTGAAGGTGTTTTATTTACAGATAAATTATCATCTTTTAAAAAGCGTTTAATAAAAGGTAAGCTTACCAATATTTCAAAAGGAAAGATTAAAATAGATTATAAAATGCGTTTTCCTGCTATGAGTAGAAAACGTTAATACAATATTTATGAGTTTAGATAAAATATTATCCATTTCTGGAAAACCAGGATTATTTAAAATAGTAACACAAACCAGAACAGGTGCAGTAGTAGAATCTTTGATCGATAAAAAGCGTATTACTGTTGGCGCACACAGTAACATTAGTGTGTTGAGTGAAATAGCGATTTATACCTTAACGGAGGAAGTACCTTTACGGGATGTGCTTAAGAAGGTAAAAGAAAAAGAAAACGGAGAACAGACGTCAATAAGTCATAAAGAAAGTAAAATAAAATTAGAAGAATATTTCTTTGATATTTTACCAGATTATGACGAGGATCGTGTATATGCTTCAGATATTAAGAAAATTATCCAGTGGTATAATTTACTTCAAAAAAATAACCTATTAGGCGCTTTAGATACTGAAGAGGCCCAAATATCTTCTGACGAAGAAGAATAAAATGTCAAATAAAACTACCCAATTAGAAGCCTTTGAGCGATTGTTAGTTATTATGGACGAGTTGCGAGAGCAGTGTCCATGGGATAAAAAACAAACGTTAGAATCTTTACGGCATCTCACTATTGAAGAAGTTTACGAACTTGGCGATGCCATTTTAGATAACGATTTGGATGAGGTTAAAAAGGAGTTGGGAGATGTAATGCTTCATATTGTATTCTATGCCAAAATTGGAAGTGAAACTGGCGCTTTTGATATTGCCGATGTTTGTCACAGTATTTGTGATAAATTAGTAGAAAGACATCCTCATATCTACGGAGATGTTAAGGTCGAAAATGAAGATGATGTGAAGCGGAACTGGGAACAGCTAAAACTAAAAGAAGGGAAACAAAGTGTTCTTGAAGGTGTACCTAAAAGTTTGCCAGCAATGGTAAAAGCCAATCGCATACAAGATAAGGTAGCAGGTGTTGGGTTTGATTGGGAAAAACCAGAACAGGTTTTTGAAAAGGTAGAAGAGGAGTTAAATGAACTTAAGGCCGAAATCGCAAAAGGAAATATAGATAGTATAGAAAGTGAGTTTGGAGATGTCTTGTTTTCAATGATCAACTACGCGAGATTTATAAAGGTGAATCCAGAAAACGCTTTAGAGCGAACAAATAAAAAATTTATCAAACGATTTCAATACCTCGAAAGCAAATCCAAAGAACTTAATAAATCCCTTAAAGATATGACGCTTTCTGAAATGGATGTCTTTTGGGAAGAAGCAAAATCGTTATAATTTCTACTAGTTCAGTACCATTTAACTTATGGGTTCTATTCTGTGTTTAAGTTGAATGGGTTGAGCTTAAGTACGACTCCGGCCACAATTCAAAACGGTGAAACTCTTAATTCCCACGTTAAATTTTAATAAAAATTGAAACTGTAACATCCAAAAGGAATTTTCGTACGTAAATAGATTATATAAAAGCAAACATGCTTTTAAAATCTTAGTAGGAGATCTTAATTATTATTTAGCGGTTGTGATTAAGGTTAATTTAGTTTAGTTAGAACAAAACCCATCTGTATTTAACGGATGGGTTTTGATTTTATAAATTAATAGCTTTTCAAAGCTATAAGCTTTAGGTTTTAATTCCAATCACAACTTAATTTGTAACTAAAAAATGAGTCTCAATAATTTGGTGTTCTAATTATACATTTCTCGAACTTTAGTAAGCTTCGCTTTCCAGGTATCTAATTCCTTTTTATGATTGGCAATATTTTTATGAACATCTTTCACGAGTGGATTATCTGACTCTACATTAGAGAAAAACTGTAAATTATTCTCCAATTGTGTAATTTCAGATTTTACTTCACCAATGCGTTTACGGATAAAATTTTGTTCGTTATCTAAAAGTCTGGTATCCTCAGTATTCGCAAGAGTCTCTAACTTACTTTCAAACTTAATCATTTCAAGCTTTGATTTATCCATCTTTAGCTTATCAAAAGTTTCGTCAATTACTTTATAAAACTTACCATCAATATAGCGTTTATTCTGAGGTACAAACCCAATGTCTTTCCATTCAGATATTTTAGACTGAAGGGTTTTAATATCTGCCATAGGATCATCAGTTAATTCTAAGCCTTTAAGATCATCTAAAAGTTTTACCTTCTTGTCAAAAGCTTCATACAAATGTTGGTCTTTTGCCTTTCGGGCAGCATGCATATTATTAAAATAGTGATTGCAGGCGGCTTTAAATTGTTTCCATATTTTATCGCTGTCGCGTCTTGGTACATGACCAATTTTTTTCCAGTCGCTTTGTATTTTCTTCATCAGTGGTGTCACTTTAGCAAAGTCTTCACTGTCTTTATGCTCTTCTGCGATTTTTATTAAATCCTTTTTCTTTTTTAAATTTTCGTATTGTTCTTTTTTTAATTCTTTGTAGAATTTGTTTTTACCTCTATTAAAGGATCTAACTGCGTCTTTAAATTTTGCCCAGGTAGCTTCATTTACTTTTAGCGGCACTTTACCTGCATTAAAAAAGGCGTCTCTTAGTGCTTCAATTTCTTTTATTTTTTTCTGCCATGCACTGTGAGAATTCGCTTTGTCGTCTGCGATAGCTTCTATTTTGGAGATAATTTCCTCCTTTTTTTCCAGATTCTTTTCGTAGGCCTTGTCTAAATCGGCATAATACGCCTGGCGCTTGTCGTGAATAGCTTTTGTAGCATTACTAAAACGCTCCCAAATTTCTTCTCTGTGCTCTTTGGCAACAGGCCCTAGTTCTTCCTTCCATAGCTTGTGTAAAACTTGTAATTCTCTAAAGGAACGATTTATATTATCATCTTTAGCAAGTTCTTCAGCACGCTCTATAATCTTAAGCTTTTGATCATAGTTATGCTTAAAATCCATGTCTCTTAAATCATTATTAAGATGTAAAAAATCATAGAACCGTTCTACATGGTGATGATACGTATTCCATGCATTATTGTACTTATCTCTAGGTATCGGACCTGCATTACGCCATTGCTCTTGTAGGTCTTTGAATGTTTTATAAGTAGTACTCATGTTTTCTTCAACAGTGAGTAATCCCTTAATTTGTTCAATAATTGATAATCTGTTTTCTAAATTTTGTTTTAGATTTTGCTCACGCTCTTTATAGTAAGCATTTATTGATTGCTTGTAGTCCTTATATAAGGAATTGAATAATTTCTTAGTGTCATTAGTGTAATAGAAGTCTATCGCATTACCACCGTCATCAACAAATTCTTCTTTTTTCTCTTCTAAAAGTGCGTTGAATTTTGCGTTAAACTCGGACTTAATTTCATTAACGTGCTTTGAAATTGTTTGAATTTTATGATGCTGCAATAAGGTATTGAACTCAGTTACTAACTGATCCATGGACATGGCATGATAGTCTTTATCCTCAAGTTCATGACGTTCTTTATTTGATTCATCTTCTGCATCTTCAGCATTTGAGGCATCTATCTCATCGACATGCTCCTCCTTAGAAGTATCAGTTTCCTGAGTAATACTGCTTATTTCTTCACTACTATTTTCTACCTCCTTGCTATTTTCTGTTACAACAGGAGAGGTTTCAGTATTGTCAGAATCTTCAGATTTTAACTCAGCAATAGTTTCGGATTCGTCCTTAACTTCAACTTCATTCTCAACATTAGAAGTGTTTTTTTTCTTTGGAGTAGTTTCTTTAGATTCTACTTCTTTTTTTCCATCTGCTTCCTGCAGGGTATCATTCTCAGACATAAGTCGTTTGTTTTTATCGAAGGTTAAAGATAGTGACAAGTAATAGAACTACAAAAGTATTTACCTATTGTGTCAATAATATTGGGTGCTAGGATTTGTTCCAAATTTCCCACGACTTCTCAGCTTGTAATTTTAGCATTTCTAGTCCATTAATCGTTGTCGCTTTTTTTAACTCACCATATTGTAAGAACTTCGTTTGTTCTGGGTTATAAATAAGATCGTAAAGTATATGTTTATGCGTAATAGCGGTATAAGGGATGTTTGGGCAATCATCTATTTTAGGAAAGGTGCCAATAGGTGTGCAATTAATAATAATTTGGAATTCTGAAATAATAGCCTCGGTTAAGTCTGTATACAAAAAACGGACACCCTTTTTTGCTGAACGTGATACATAACTGACCTTAATGTTTAATTTGCTAAGTGCATAAGCAATAGCTTTTGATGCTCCTCCAGTGCCAAGAATTAAAGCCGATGTATGGTGCGCTCTTAAATGTGGCTTTAAGGAGTTTTTAAAACCATAATAATCTGTGTTATAGCCTTTTAGCTTTTTGTTTGTAGTGAAGCGAATAGTATTTACTGCACCTATTTTTTTAGCGCGTTTATTTAAATTGTCTAAAAGAGGAATAACTTCTTCTTTATATGGAATTGTAACATTTAGACCTTTTAAGTTGGGTGTGTTTTGAATATAATCTTCTAACTGAGAAATATCATTTATATCAATATTGACATAACCATGAGGTAAATCTTCCTTTTTAAATTTATCTGCAAAGTATCCCCTTGAAAAGGAATAGGAAATGTCACGTCCTACGAGTCCGAATATTTGTTTTTTGCTGTCTTGTTTTTTGTCCATACCATTCTAATCCTAGTACTATTAGAATTCCTGCAGCAATATAAGCAATTGCAATATATGTTTGCATATTGAAATCTGGCAAATAACGCTCATAATTGGCAACAATTTGTTTACCTGTAGAATCTAGCAATGCTATTCCTTGGTCATCGGTTTTGTATATCATTTTTTTCCATGGCCACACGACACCCAAAGATCCAATTATAAATCCCATAATGGTGGATAGTGTAATACTTTTATAATGCTTAAGAATGTAGTTTAGAATATGAGAAAAGGTGACGAGACCAGTTATTGAACCAAGTGTAAACACCCCTAGTACCTTTAACATTCTCATACGCGCATAATTGTTGACGAACTCAAAATGCCCACTAAAAATATCGAAAATAGTATCGTACAATGCATTAACGGACTCCACAAGTAGCAGTACATAGTTTCCTAATAAGATAAGAATGAACGACCCTGAGAATCCTGGAAGTGTCATACCCGAAACACTAATAATTCCACAGAAAAAAACGAAAAAAAGGTTGTCGTTTTCAGTTGCGGGATCTAAAAAACTAATACTTAGCCCTATTACTGTCCCAATAATAAGTGCAATAATAGTCTTACGACTCCAGGCTTCAAAATCTTTGCTGATGTAGTAAATCGAGCCCAATATCATCCCGAAAAATAGACTCCAAACGTAAAGCTGGTAATGATCTATAAGGTAATCTAATATTTTAGATACACTGAAATAACTTACAACCATTCCAAAAAACAAAAGCCCTAAGAACTTCCCATTCACATAGCGGTAAAAACTTTTAAATCTACCGTTTAATAAAAGCTTAAAAGCAGTCTTGTTTACACGCTGTAAAGAATAAATAAATTCTTCATAAAATCCAGCTACAAAGGCTACTACGCCGCCAGAGACTCCTGGAACTTTGTTGGCTGCGCCCATAGCCAATCCTTTAATTACCAAAAAAATACGGTCCTTAAAGCTGCGTGTACTTTGCATTACACTTTGTTTTTACGTTTACCTAAACTTTCTAGTATAAGGATAGCTACAAAGCCAATGACAATAAAAAGTAAAGCCATAACTAATTGGCTGTCTCCATTGTAAGAGGTTGGTAAAATGCTTTTGTCTAATACGGTAACTTCTTCTCCCTCAGAATTAATTCTTGTTTTTAATACTTCTTTCCAAGGCCATATTTTGTTTAATGACCCAATCATAAATCCAGTAAGGATGCCTAAAGTTAAATTCTTTTGGTGCTTAAACATCCAGTTTAAGGCTTTAGAAAAAACCTTAAGACCAGCTATACCACCAATGGCTAAAAGCAAAAATTTAAAGAAGGCATCTTTAAAAAGCGCCATATTTCCTGTACTTAGACCTTCGACCAGATTATTTATGGTGTCTATTGCAGTTTGGTATGCTCCAAGAATAAGTAAAATAAAAGCGCCAGAAACACCAGGCAAAATCATTGCTATTATTGCTATAAAGCCACAGAACAGTAAGTAAATAGAGCTTTCTGGTGAGGCAAAAGGTTCTGCAAGAGTTATAAAATAGGATAGGATAGATGTAAGGATTACTGCCAATATAACCTTTAAATTCCATTTGTTAATTTGTTTAGCAATGTACAGGATACTCGCTAAAACTAATCCAAAAAAGAAAGACCATAAGATAATAGGCTCATTATGTAATAGCCATTTTATAAGTTTAGCAAGGGACAAAATGCTTATGGCAATACCAATAAAAAGAGCTAATAAAAAACTACCATTTATTGATTTCCAAGCAGCGTTGAATCCCTCTTTTTTCCAAACTTTAAAAACATCGAAACTTATTTTATCAATGCTTTCAATCAGTTCTTCGTAAATACCAGAAATAAATGCAATTGTACCACCAGAAACACCGGGAACAACATCTGCTGCACCCATGGCAATTCCTTTAAAAGTTATTATTAAATAATCGGATAATCGTCGTTTCATGTACGCTAAATATAAGAAACGCTAAGGTATAATATTTTTTTACTTGGTAGTTTTTTTAGATTCTGAAATAATAGCGTTTACCATAGACTTATTTTTAAGTTTAGGAAACAATTCTTCGATGATAAAACTATATTCTGTATTTAATCTTATGGCATTTTTAAGATGAAATCGACCTTCCTCAACTTGATATAACGAAAAGTATAATCCACCAAGTCGATATTCAATTTCGGCATTTTCTGGGTAGAATTCTGTGGCTTGGATAAGATTAAAGGTCGCCGCCTCATATTCTCCTAAAGTTGTTAATATGTCCGACCGCTCTAACCAGGTATCTAATTCGTAGTTTCCTAATTCTAGGGTACGCTTATAACCACGTTCGGCTTCTTCCAAAAAATTTAATCTTTTATTTACTGTGGCATACAGCTTCCAATATAATACATTTTCACCATCAATATTTACAGCTTTATTAATATAATATAGCGCTTTTTGATAGTTTAAGCGTTTCATGAAAAATTTTGTGATAGCAATCCAACCTTTGTCCAATAGCGCATCATCATCAATAGTGCGCTTAAAAAACTGTATAGCCAGATCGTCTTGACCAAGTTTGTCATAACAATAACCAATACGTAAAAGAGCAAACGAGGTTGGCTCATCTAACGCTAAAGTAATTTTGTAATTTTCAATAGCTTCCTCATATTGCTTTAGTTTTTCTAAAACTTTACCCTTTTCTATATAAGCACCAACGAAGGTATCGTCTGATATAATTGCAAAATCGAATGCTGCATTCGCTTTCGCATAGTCTTTTAATGTAAAATACTGCCTTCCCAGCTGATGCCATGCGACCTCGCAATACGGATTGTTGTCTAGAAAATTATTTAGGAATTCGATTGCCTCGTTATTTTTATTTATAAAGTCATAACAATAGACAATATTGTGTAAGGCTGAATAATCTGAATCATCACTCTCTAAGCATTTTTTAAAATAGACAATTGCATTATCGAACTGATCTAAGAACAGATATTCCATGCCTACCAAGGCATATAGATCGGCATCGTCGTGCGGTGAGTTTGATATACTTATTGCTAATAGTAATGTGTTTATTGCTTCTTCGTGGAAGTCCTGTTTTGAGAGGACATTTGCTTTTTGAATATATATCTCTTCATTATTGGGTTCGAGATCATTAAGCATTTCTAATAAATCATTTGCTTCGGTAAATTTATTCTCAATGACTAATATTTCGATTTGAAAGAGACTAAGATTTACTGAAGTTGGATGCTGCTCTAAACCTAATTTTATAGCTCGTTTAGCTAGGGCTATTTTACCACTTTCCAGATAGTGGTGTATGATGGCTTCAAATTCATTTGAATCAAAAAACAAAATATCATTTGTTTTTAACATAGATTCAAAGCGGGTAAGAGATAAATTTTCGTCTTCTGGACTGTAATTCATATAGCGGTTAAAGATTCACTGAAATAAAATTACTCTTATCAATTACTTTTAAAGCGTTATCCATTTAATGTTTTTAACAAAATAGTTAACATTAAAATATTACTTTAATTATTAGGTGCTAAGGCCTGTAAAACAGGTAGTTGTGATTTAAGTGTGATTTTAAAGCGTATCTAAAATTGCAGTTAAAATCTTGCATCCAGATATAATTTCTTCATTAGAAATGGTGAGAGGAGGCGTAATTCTAACAGCATTGGGTTCAAAAAGTAACCAAAATAGAATAAGACCTTGGTCTTGTGCAGTAAGAATAACTTTACTTACCGCGTCAGGATTATCTAAAATTAAAGCGAGCATTAACCCACGGCCACGAATCTCTTTTATTTTAGAGTGTTGTAAATGGTTACGGAATAATTCCTCTTTTTCTAAGGTATCCTTAATGAGGTTAGATTGAGTTATTTCTTGTAATGTAGCGAGCGCCGCGGCTGCTATTACAGGATTACCACCAAAGGTTGTTATATGTCCTAATTTTGGATTGTCGCTTAAGGTTCTCATCATGTCGTTAGAGGCAGTAAATGCGCCTATTGGAAGACCGCCACCTAGTCCTTTACCAGTAACAACAATATCAGGTTTGCAATTATAATTTTGGAATCCAAATAATTTTCCAGTTCTACCTATTCCTGGCTGTATTTCATCTAATATTAGTAAAGCTCCAACAGCATTACAACGATCCTGAACCTTTTTTAACCAGTTGTTTTTGGGTTCAATAAATCCTGCTCCTCCTTGTATAGTTTCTAATACAACTGCAGCAGTTTGCTCTGTAATAAGCGCGATATCAGATTCAGAATTAAATTTTAAGTGTTTAATATCCGGTAATAATGGATAAAATGGTTTCTTTCGTTCTTCGAAATCCATTAAACTTAATGATCCCAGAGTGTTTCCGTGATAGGCATTTTTAGCTGAAATAATTTCACTTCTACCAGTATAGCGACGTGCTAATTTTATACTGCCCTCGATGGCTTCGGTCCCAGAATTAACCAGATAGGTGGTATCTAATGGTGCAGGAAGATGTTGAGCTAAAAGTTTTGAAAGCTTAACCGCAGGTTGCTGTATATACTCTCCATAAACCATAACGTGAAGATATAGATCCAGTTGTTGCTTTACTGCATTAATGACTTTAGCATTACAATGCCCTAAGCTGTTGGCGGAGACACCAGCTACAAAATCTAAATAAGCTTTGCCGTTAATGTCGTATATGTAAGACCCTTTTGCATGACTAATTTCTACAGCAAGAGGATGAGGGGTGGTTTGTGCCTGATATTTAAAAAAGTCATCCTGCATGCCCACTTATTGATCTGATTTTTTCTTGATAGGTTTAGATGCAGGTTGCGCACTTAGAGGTATAATCTTAGCGTCTCCTTTTTGAGGTATATTACGAGCTGCCTTATTAGGTTTAGTCGGAGTTGCTGCACCTGCCTCTTCAATAGATTC
Organism: Winogradskyella sp.; assembly: GCA_013002225.1. GTDB lineage: Bacteria > Bacteroidota > Bacteroidia > Flavobacteriales > Flavobacteriaceae > Winogradskyella. Next base: position 8,600 of record JABDKL010000172.1, on the reverse strand, counting down.
GATGACCTTATCGTCGATAAATTCTTCTGGTGGAACATAATCCTCTAAGCCTTTTATGGAAGGAAGAACAAGTGGTGGATCATCTTTAAATAAATCGGCCACAGACATAGGTCGTTCTTCGCCTCTCCAGTCAAAACCTCTAAATCGTTTAGCTGCATTTGGAAATTGAGATTCCGGGAATAACTGGCCATCGACTTGGTTTATTAATGCTATCCGTTGTATTGCTTGTTCCTTAATTTTAATATTGATACTTCCGGATTTAGATTTATTTATGCCTACAAGCTCCTGCTGTTCGTTTCTGGAATAGTAAATGACTTCAGCATTTTTTATGATATCCACATTATACAACTCATTATCTTTAAATAAGCCAATAAGACGTTGTCCTTTTATTTGATTGTAATTATCTATACCTAAAGTGTCTTTACTAACCAAAAACGCATTATTAAAAACTAATAAAGAATCAAGTTTTTCGGTTTTTACATTAGAAATTAAATGTATGGTATCTCCAGTCATCTGATTTCCTAAATTCCACAATACGGGTTTTCGCTTAATTGCAAAGGGATCTTTTGAGCTAAATCGCGCCAGATTTATCATTTTGGTTAAACCTTTTTGGTGATCTACATGTATAGAGTCTGATTTACCAGCTAAATCACTTTTGTATAATTTTACATTATACCATGCTCTTGTTATACGATTGTCTTCTTTGCCTGTAACCATAAGCGTATCGGCATGTATGTAAACCGAGTCTTGCTCCTGCACTGAAATTGCTAAGGCACGCTTGGTAATAAAAACAGAATCTTTATCCTTAAAAACTTCGGCATAGTGCCCACGTATTATACTTCGGTTTATAGTATCTGTTACAGTAATGTTGTTAGTTGCAGAGGCAAAACTTCGATTTCTGTCAAAGTAAATGCTATCTCCTTCGACGGTTCGGTTATCATAGTCTATTCTCGCATTTCTCTGAAAGTATCCTGTGTCATTATTTGTATTGTAAAACCCACGTTCGGTATAAACCGTACTTGCTTCACCTTTTATAGTGGATGGCCCGAATAAATAGGCATGTCCGTTTTCTGTAAAAAAATCTAAGCGCTCAGTATTTAAGATGTATTCTGGATTTACTAAGACAACGTCTTGTACAAATTGGTATTTCTTGGATGCCATGTAATAGCGACCAATCTGACTTGTTATGGTACCAGATGAATCCCTCACCACCCGACCAGTCGTATTGTAATAGGCTTGCTGCCTGTTTCTGTCAAAATAAAGAATATCTGTAGTTAAAACTGATTGAGGCTCTGTTAAAATCACATCACCTCTGGCAAATGCGAGCTGCGTCTTACCACTATATTCTACATATTTGGCGACCATATTAATAGAGTCGCCCTGTTTCAAATTTACGTTACTAAAAGCTTCGATAAAGTCCTGATCTTCGTAATAAATAGCTTTATCACAAAATACGTCAGCACCCTTATGTATAAAGTGAACCTGCTTCGATTTGTCTCGTAAAAAAACTTTAGCACCTTCTTCTACTTCCGGGTCAGTGTAGAAGGTACCAGCGTATTCAATAGTTATTTTTTGCTTTTGTGCAAAAGTAATGGATGATACTGAAAAACAGAGCACAAAAATTAAAGTCTTAAAGCGATTCAATCCCATATGTTTATTATACAATAACATTTGTAGTATTGCTTTTAGTATCAGTTAACAAATTTTTTAACAGTAGCCTTAAGAAGGTTAGACGGTCTTTCTAATTATGGTCTGCTTACGGTCTGGTCCAACTGAAACAATGGTTATAGGAATATTAAGTTCATTCTCTAAAAACTCTACATAATCATTCAATTCTTTTGGTAACTGTGAAGCTTCGGTCATACCTGTTAAATCCTCGGACCAACCTTTTACTTCCGTATATATTGGAGTCACATTTTCTGCTTCAATGTTATAAGGTAGATGCGTAATAGTTTCTCCTTTATATTTATACGACGTACATACTTTGAGCGTTTTAAAACCAGAAAGTACATCACCTTTCATCATAATAAGTTGTGTAACACCATTTACCTGGCAGGCATAACGTAATGCTACTAAGTCTAACCAACCACAACGTCTTGCGCGACCCGTAGTTGCTCCAAACTCATGACCAACACGAGCCATAGTTTCGCCATCTTCGTCAAATAATTCAGTAGGGAACGGGCCAGAGCCAACACGCGTTGTGTAAGCTTTAAAAATTCCAAAAACTTCACCGATTTGGTTCGGCGCAACACCTAAACCTGTACATGCACCAGCGGCAGTTGTGTTAGAAGATGTAACGAAAGGATAGGTTCCGAAATCAATATCTAACAAAGAACCTTGAGCACCTTCAGCAAGAATAGATTTTCCGGATTCTTGTGCCTGATGAATAAACTCTTCAGAATCAATAAATTTTAGTGATTTTAAAGTCTCTATAGCATCAAAGAAGTCTTTTTCTAACTCTTTTAGATCGTACTGGATATCTACATTGTAGAAATCGATCATAGCTTCATGCTTATTAGCCAAAGCTCTATATTTCTCTTTCCAATCTGCCAATTCTATATCTCCAACTCTAATCCCATTTCTACCGGTTTTGTCCATGTATGTTGGACCAATACCTTTTAAGGTAGAGCCTATTTTTGCTTTTCCTTTTGAAGCCTCACTTGCAGCATCAAGTAAGCGATGTGTAGGCAGAATGATATGGGCCTTTCGCGATATACAGAGTGATTTTCTGTAATCAACATCTTGCTCATCTAATTTGTCTAATTCCTTCTTAAAAATTACAGGATCGATAACAACACCGTTGCCAACAAGATTTATTGTGTCATCATGAAAAATTCCTGAAGGAATAGTATGAAGTACATGTTTTTTGCCATTGAACACCAAGGTGTGTCCTGCGTTTGGGCCACCCTGAAAGCGTGCAATAATATCGTATTTAGTGGTAAATACATCGACAATTTTTCCTTTGCCTTCATCTCCCCATTGTAATCCTAGTAGTAAGTCTACTGCCATTGTAAAAAATTAGTTAGTCTTCTTTTTTACGGTTACCGTAAAAATATAGTGAATGATTAGTTATGTTAATATCGAAAACTTCTTCAATAGTTTTTTTTATAGATTGAATGCGTGGATCACAAAATTCTATGACTTCTCCTGTATCCGTTAAAATTACGTGGTCATGCTGTTTATCGAAATACGATTTTTCGTAATGTGCCTGACTTTGACCAAATTGATGCTTTCTGACCAACGCACATTCTAATAGTAATTCTATAGTGTTATAGAGGGTTGCCCGGCTTACACGATAGTTTTTATTTTTCATCTTGATATATAATGATTCGATATCAAAATGTTCTTTACTATCATATATTTCCTGAAGTATAGCGTACCGCTCCGGTGTTTTTCTATGACCCTTATCTTCAAGAAATTGAGTAAAAACGCGCTTTACAATTTCTTGGTTACTCTCTTCTGTAGTTACATTCATAATTAAGGAGCAAATTTACATAAATTTTATAGTAAATGAATTATTAAATAAGGCATTAAACTGAAAGAAATGAACAAGTTTTTAAGATTGAGTAAAACTTAAGGAAGTATTATAATCTAGTCACTTTGTCGATGCCATTAATTTTTTTAAGCTTATCAATTAGGTTTTTTAGCTCGGTCTGATTTTTTACCTCAATGGTAATATTACCAGTAAAAACACCATCATCACTGGTGAAGCTAATACTCTTCATGTTTACATGTAGGTTCTCAGATATAAGTTTAGTAATATCATTTACTAAACCAAGATTGTCGATTCCTGACAATTTAATTTGAGAGGTGTAAACTTGTTGTGAAGAATCTATCCATTTGGCTGTAATAATACGATACGCATAATTAGATTGTAAGCTAACTGCATTTGGACAATTGTTTTTATGCACCTTAATACCATTGTTTATAGTTACAAAACCAAAAACTTTATCACCTGGAATTGGGTTACAGCAATTAGCAAGCGTGTAATTTAGGCGTTCTTCTTCCTTACCAAAAACCAGCATATCATACTTTGATGTAATCTCATCTCTGTCTATATCCTTTGGTACATCCGGCTTTCGAATTTTATTTTTAAGATAACTCATAAAAACATTGCTTCGCGATGCAGCAAATGCTTTTAATTTGGCATTATCTATTGTGCCGATACCAACGCGGTAAAAAAGATCTAATGAGGTACTGAGTTTAAAATAACTCACCATCTCGTTAATAGAATTCTCATTTAAAGTAATCTTTAATTGCTTTAATTTACGTCTAAGAATTTCCTTTCCTTCCTCAGCAATTTCTTTGGTATGTGCATTTAAGGCAGATTTAATTTTGCTACGCGCTCTAGCAGTTGTCGCATAATCCAGCCAGTTGGCATTGGGTTTAGCATTTTCTGAAGTTAGTATTTCTACACGGTCACCACTTTGAAGTTTATGGCTTAGCGGCATTAATTTACCATTTACTTTTGCACCTCTTGTTTTCATACCTACCTCGGTATGTATACTAAATGCAAAATCGAGAGGTGTCGCTCCTTTAGGTAAAGATTTTAAATCACCTTTGGGTGAGAATACAAATATTTCCTTTGAGTATAAATTAAGCTTAAACTGTTCGACAAAATCTACAGCATCTGCTTCATTGTTCTCTAAAGCTTCCTGCAATCTGTTAATCCATAGATCCAGATTATCCTCTTTGTCGTCTCTATTCTTGTATTTATAGTGTGCAGCATAACCTTTTTCTGCAATCTCGTTCATGCGTTCACTTCTAATTTGCACCTCTACCCATCTGCTTTTTGGTCCAACAACAGTTATGTGCAAGGCCTCATAGCCGGTAGATTTTGGTGAGGATATCCAGTCGCGTAAACGAATTGGGTTTGGTGTAAAGTGGTCAGTTACTACAGAGTATATTTTCCAAGCTAGAAATTTTTCATTTTCTATATCGGATTTATAAATAATCCTTACAGCAAACTTATCATAGACTTCATCAAATGAGACCCCTTGTTTTTCCATTTTACGTCGAATACTAAAAATGGATTTTGGGCGTCCTTTAATCTCATAATTTAATCCTTCTTTATTCAAAGAGTCCTGTATGACCTTAGAAAAAGCTTTAATGTATTTGTCTTGCTCTTCTTTACTTTCTTTTATCTTTTCTAATATGTCATTATAAACTTCTGGTTCGGTATATTTTAAACCTAAATCTTCGAGCTCCGTTTTTATGTTGTAAAGTCCAATTCGGTGTGCTAAAGGTGCGTAAATGTATAAAGTTTCAGATGCTATCTTAACTTGTTTATCTGGTTGCATAGAATCCATAGTTTGCATATTGTGCAAACGGTCTGCAATTTTTATGATAATTACTCTTACATCTTCATTTAGAGTTAAAAGCATTTTGCGAAAGTTCTCTGCCTGTAGAGAAACATCCATATCTTTTTTTAATGACGAAATTTTAGTTAAACCATCTACAATTCTTGCCACGGTTTCACCAAAAAGTTGCTCTATATCTGCAATGGTGTAATTAGGATTGTCTTCGACCACATCATGAAGTAATGCTGCTGCAATAGATGTAGCATCTAGACCAATTTCCTTAGCAACGATTCTTGCTACTGCTATAGGATGAAAAATATATGCTTCGCCCGATTTACGTCTCTGATCTTTATGGGCATCAACAGCGACCTCAAAGGCATGACGAATTAATTTTTTGTCATCTGCCGTTAAGGATTGGTAGCTTACTTTTAATAATTCTTTGTAAGCTTTTGCAATAGCTTTATTTTCTTTTTCTATAGCTTGCTCAGTCATATAACTAAAGTAATGAATGCTTGTGTAATCCGCAAAGTAAGAAGGTAATTTTATTATAAGAACATGGAAACGCCAATTTCAACAGACATCATATCGTATCCATTATTTGGCTCTCTTAATTGCAGGTTAGATGCGTGCCTTATGCTTCCTCTTAAGTCTAAAAATATATTTGAAACCTGATACATCACCCCAAATCCTCCATAATTTGAAAAATTAAATCCTTTGGCCTGGCGTTCTGATTCTTTATCTATTAGCATTGGGCCAGAACCAATTAAACTATAAGCGCTCAGTTTTTTTGATATATTATATCGCCATAGCAAACTAATTTGTAGTGCATATTCCTTGAGAATACGTTCTTGAGTGTATTTTTCGCGTTCTGCAACATAATTTTCGTTGTCCTCTGGCTTTATATAATGCTTATTTTGAAGTCGATATTCTGTAATATAGTATGAAGGCGCAGCGACCATTTCAAAATTCCAGTTTTTTTTATTGGTGATAGGAAATCGAAACTCAACCCTATAAAATTGATTTTTATATTGATAATCTGAATTTTCTAAAAATAAAATGGCTTGATTACTAATTCCAGAATTAAGCCCTAAGGTTAATCTCTTTTGAATTTGGCTCTGATCTGTCTGAGCTTCAATATTAAAACTGAGCCAGAGTAGCATATTCGTTAAAATAAATACTTTAAATAATTGATTCATTAAATTATATTCAATTTGTTTTTTTAGAGGATTTTAAATTTTTTACGCGATCTAAAAGCGTTGGATGAGAATAATGCACATATACATACGCCCTATGAGGGGTTAAGTTACTTAAGCTATTCTTAGATAGTTTTTTTAGTGCGCTTATCATTGGTCCGGATTTATAGGTTTTTTTTGCATAATTATCTGCCTGGTATTCAAAAACGCGAGATACGTGGTTCATTACCAAACCTGTGAGTTCTGAAATGGGTGAGTAGAGCAATCCAAATGCAATTAGTCCTACATGAAAACTAGCAGTTTCAACACCGACAGCATTAGATAATAATGGGTTACTTATAAAAACAGATAGTATATAAAGAGTTATTCCTGTAATTAAAATCGAAGTGACTAAATTGAAAATTATATGCTTTTTTTTGTAGTGTCCAACCTCATGGGCTAAAACGGCTACGATTTCTTCATCGTCTAAATCATTGACCAGTGTATCGTAAAGTGTTACACGTTTTTCACTGCCAAAACCCGAAAAATAAGCATTAGCTTTTGTACTGCGTTTTGAACCGTCGATAATAAAGATTTTTTCGAGATTAAACCCAACCGATTCGGCATAACTAGAAATTTTGTTTCGTAGTTCACCATCTTCCAATGGTGTCTGTTTGTTAAAAAGGGGCACGACTAATCGCGAATAAAACATGTTCATAAATATGGTGAATACAGTAACAATTCCCCATGCAAAAAGCCAAAACTGATTACCTGTAGCTTGATAAAACCAAATGATAAGTGCAATAATCCCTCCACCAAGGATTACCATCATAAGCAATCCTTTCAGTTTATCTAAAACAAATGTTTTTTTAGTGGTTTTATTAAAGCCAAATTTTTCTTCAATCACAAAAGTTTTGTAATAAGCAAACGGAGTAGTAATGATATCGCTCCCAATCATAATAATTCCGAAGAAAATCAATCCAATAATAATTGGATTGTCCGAATAACTATGCGCAATATTATCCACGTACTCAAAGCCGTCTAAAAATAAGAATGCGAGGGTCAATACTAACGAAAACAGTGAAGACCAAATCCCAAATCTATAATTAGTGGCCTTATAGGCTTGAGATTTTATATATTCATTTTTGTCATATACATCACTTAATTCTCTTGGAATAGAATCGTTAAAGTGTTTAGCATTTATAGCATTTAAAATTTTATCCTTAGTAAAATTGATTATTAGAATGGCGACAATAATGTAAAAGAGTGTTTCTGCAGTCATACAAATTAAATTAGGGCTATTGGTTCAAAGCTGATAGAAAGGACAGTAGTTTAATAATTAATCAAAATTACGTTGTCTTCTGGCCTCAAAAATAAGAATTCCTGCTGCAACAGAAACATTCATGCTATCGATTACGCCTTCCATAGGAATATTAATATTTTGAGTTGCTACATCGCGCCATTCTTGGGTCAATCCTGTAGCTTCAGTACCAACAACAATGGCAGTAGGCAAGGTGTAATCTTGAGAATGGTATGGTTCAGATTCTTGCAAAATAGCCGAGAATATGTTGAAATTGAATTGTTTTAAAAATGAAATAGCTTCCGATGTATCTGCCATTGCAATTTGAGTAGTAAATACACATCCTACGCTAGAGCGAATAATATTTGGATTGTATAAGTCAGATTTCGGATTAGCAATAATTACAGCATCTATATTTGCAGCATCTGCTGTTCGCAAAAGCGCTCCGATATTTCCAGGTTTTTCAGGTGCTTCAGCGACTAAGATCAATGGGTTTTTGGAATAAAACTCTAAATCGTCAAGTTGATGTGATTTTGAATTCACTACGGCAATAACACCTTCTGTAGTATCGCGATGTGCTAATTTTTGAAAGACTTCTCTTGAGATTTCGATTATATCGATATCATATTTAGACATCGCTTTTGCCTCACTTTTAGAAAATAAATCTGGAAGAAATAAAAGCGTTTCAATTTTATAACCACCTTTTATAGCTAGTGATAATTCGCGTTTGCCTTCAATTAAAAATTGTCCCGATTTTTTGCGATTGCGAGATTTATCTTTGAGATGACCGAGTTGCTTTATTAAAGGGTTTTGTAGGCTGTTTATTAG
>JABDKL010000134.1 GCA_013002225.1 Winogradskyella sp. | reverse complement strand
TGCGATGCGTCGTGAAAAATATTTTAAGACTACACAGGGGAAGCGGATGCTTAAATTGATATTGAGAGACTCGCTCAAGAAAATTAATTATCCTAACATTTTAAATTAACAAAAACCATCCACAAAGTGGGTGGCTTTTTTCGTGAGAAAACTTGGGCGAGAAGCCTGCCCTGAACTTGTATCAGGGAGTCCAAGCCTGTCCTGAGCCTGTCGAAGGGAGGAGGAGCAACTCACAAAAACCCTTACTAGAAAAAGTAGGGATTTTTTGTTACTATTATATTTAGCAATGAAAATTATCATTCAGAATCACTTGACATCAAAGCAACAAATTGCCATGCACCGTCATCTGACTTACGCATTACATGCAAATATTTACGAGAAGCGTTGAAGCCTTCTACAGGAGGGTCAATTTGAACGGATTGGGTACCTACTTCATATGCTAGATTTCCAACTCCGTATACATCGACTGGAGTCAATATAAGACTAGTAACCTTTACAGCTTTAAACATAGCTGCATTATGTTTTATTAACTCTTTTCTACCAGTAACTATGGGGGCTTTAGGGTGCATTAATTTTACATTATCAGAACAAAGATGACCATAAGTCTTTGCATCACCTGCCTTTATCGCTGAAACTAAATTGTGTCGTAATCCTATAATTGCAGCCATATCTTCTTGGGTTAAAGACTCAACTTGGGTTTGGGATTTTGTACAACCGAAAAATATTAAAATTGCACATAGCCAAAAATATAAAAGGAGTTTTCTCATAGTTGTAAATATTAAAGAAGAATTAAGTTCAAAAAGAGAAATGTATTGGACAAATGAGTATACTTAATATAAGGATATTTAAGAACATTTACTAGGAGTGGGAGCAACTTACTACACCTTATTAGAAATAGTAGGGTTTTTTATACCCAAAATTCAAGTTTTAGAAATCCTGTATCTTTAGAAAACCAACCCTCTTTCTATGATCCACTTCTTTCGACGTATTCGTAAACAACTTCTTGGAGAAGGTAAAACAGGAAAATACCTTAAATATGCAATTGGTGAAATCCTCTTGGTTATGATCGGGATTTTATTGGCATTGCAGGTGAATAATTGGAATGAAGGCAGAAAAATTAAAGATAAAGAGATTAAATCACTACATGAATTACGGTCGGAATTAATGCAAAATTTGAGCGACATCAATAGTAATATTATTGGTCTTGAAAATTGTAAAAAATCAAATGAAATCATTCATAGCCAAATAACGAAAAAACTTCCCTATAATGATTCGTTGGACTATCATTTTTCTATGTTGTATCCATATATAACATTCAGTGCAAATCAAACTACCTACGAAAATTTGAAACTCACAGGAATGAACTTAGTAACAAATGATTCTATTAGAAGCTCTATTTCTGATCTTTATGCTAATAGATTTAGGGCATACAGGACCTTTGAAAACACTTATTTTGTAAATCATTATTTTCAACAGATCCATCCAATGTTAATGACAGAATTTTCATCTTTTGAATATCGTGTTGGTGCCAAACCAATTAACTATGATAATTTCATTAATAATCCGGAAAATAAGCAGACTTTAAATTTTACAATTGATATATGTAAGAACTTTATAGCATTCCAATCAACTCTAGGAGATGACGTTCAATTATTAATTGAGGAGATTGATGCTGAGCTAGATAACAAATAAAGAGAATCCAAGAGACCTGCCTGTCTCGCCTTCATTTAGCCATTTTGGCGGACGAAGGCGGCAGACAGGGTTATATCCCGAGCTTGACTCAGGGAAGGGGAGCAACCTAGTATAAGTCTAACAGAAATGTTGGGCTTTTTTATGTTTAATTAGTGATTAATTAATTCGTACCTTCTTTCGAAATCATAATAATCAATGTCATGAAGAAAAGTACAATTAGTCTTATTGTTGAAATTATTGGTGCAGCAGGTGTAATAGCATCTCTGGTATATTTATCCATTCAAATTAATCAAAGTAACAAAGTTGCAAAGGCAGAAATAACTAAGGATTTATATTTGGCATCTCGTCAGGTGATTATGGAATTTGCTTCTAATGATAATCTAGCCGAAATCTGGACTGAAATGAGGAAATTTGAAAATGAAGATATGGCAAAGAGATATGCTTTTTATCAGTCTTTTTTTAGACTATATGAACTTCAGCATATATTAAACAAACAAGGGTTATTAGAAGAAAACATGGCTATATCATACGGTCTTATAGTTAGAATGTTCTCTGGTACTGAATGGTTTCCTGATTATTGGAAAAAGGCACAAAAGGAATTTAATGCTGATTTCGTGGGTTATGTTGAAGAACAAATTGCCATAGCAAGTAAGTAAAAAGGAGAGCAAAGCGGGACCAAAGCCATCCACAAAGTGGGTGGCTTTTTTCGTGTTTTAACAACTCCTTAACCATGAATCATATTATTTTGTTTAATCTTTGTAAAAAATAATTAAACAAAATGTTCAACAAATTTACATCAACAGATAAGATATTATTCCTTCTGGCATTTGCGTCTCTTATATTTTCTGAAATTTTATTTTTTACCGGTGATAAAGAGGGGTCACAGTTTATTGGTCT
>JABDKL010000119.1 GCA_013002225.1 Winogradskyella sp. | reverse complement strand
ATCATCCTTTGTGGTTCGGCCTTTAAAATCTTTATTTAAGTTATAATTTAAACGCTCATTTATCTGCTCCTGTATACCTTCAATTTCTTCGACCGCGTCACTCATTTCTATACCATTAGCATTTACATTTTGTGCTATTTGAACCGCCTGTAAAACGGCTGGATCTTCAGTCTTAATAGCATTAACCTCTTCAATGGTATAGTTGTCCTTACCTAAATGCTTTCTTAAAGCCTCATCAGCGTTTTTTACTGCTTGTGCGATTTGGTCGTATTGGGTTTTTCTCCCCATCCACAACTGGTATTCTTCTTCGTATTTTGCTTTGGCAGCATTATAATCCGGGTTTGTGGTATCTCCACTAGCAAGTATTCTAACATATTCTAGTTGTTCATTATAAGCGTCACCTAAAAAATTCCAGCCATGAATGTCATCGATATAACCGTTATTATCGTCATCTTTTCCGTTGTTAGGAATTTCATCCTTATTAGTCCAAATAACATCATCTAAATCTTCGTGGTCAATGTCTATTCCCGAGTCGATTACTGCGACTATCGTTTTCTTACCTTTTTTACCTTTAATAATTTCGGTATAAGCTCTATTAACAGCCATTCCAGGGATTGTATCACGTTCTAAGTCTAAATGTCCCCAATTCTTTTTTTCAGCATCTGATAGGTCTGTTACCTTAAGAGGAGAGGTATCTATGTTTTCAATAGGTGTAGAAATAATATCTGCCGTAGAACCACAGCCAAATAATAGTGCTGCTGAAATTCCGATGTAACCTATAAATCTATAATTCAATTTCATATAAGTAGTTTTAGTTTTAATTAAATAATGTGTCGCAAGTAAATGTTTCCTTGAGTCTAACTCCTTTTTCGGTATGTTTTACAGTAATAATTTCATTATGCGCATCGTGCTCTAAGAACAGATAATAATTATTATCTGCAGCAAGGTTAAGAAACTTGGCTTTTTCATCTAAAGTCAATAGAGGTCTTGTGTCATAACCCATTACAAAAGGAAGTGGCAAGTGCCCAGCTGTTGGTAATAGGTCTGCCATAAAACATATAGTTTTATCCTTGTATGTAATCATAGGAATCATTTGCTTATCTGTATGTCCATCTGCAAAAAAGATATCAAATCCTAAGTCTGAATTTTTTAATATGTTATTATTGGATAGCTCCGTAAATTTTAGCTGCCCACTTGCTTCCATAGGTAAAATATTTTCTTTTAAAAATGATGCTTTTTCTCTTTGATTAGGCTGTGTAGCCCATTGCCAATGGTCTATATTGCTCCAAAAGTTAGCATTTTTAAAGGCAGGCTCATATCCAGTTCTATCCTTATTCCATTGAATGCTACCACCACAATGATCAAAATGTAAATGCGTCATAAAAACATCTGTAATATCGTCTCTATGAAACCCGTAAGCGGCCAAAGATTTATCAATACTGTCGTCTCCCCAAAGAAAATAATAGCCGTAAAATTTGTCGCTTTGTTTATTGCCCATCCCAGTATCTATTAACACGAGCCTGTTTCCGTCTTCGATTAGGAGGCAACGCGCAGCAATATCGATCATATTATTGCTATCGGCCGGATTGGTTCTTGTCCATAATGATTTAGGTACTACACCAAACATAGCGCCTCCATCAAGTTTAAAATTACCGGCTTGTATAGGGTATAATTGCATTAAGATTATTAAAAGAGAATGCGCAAATTAATAAAAGCATTAAAAATAAGTGATTTAAAACCTAATTAATTAGAGGATTTTTAACAAATTCATTTCGTTTACTTTTTAAACCCACTATAAAAATAATTACATTTATGTAAAGAAAATCTGTAATCCCTATGAAATCCATTAAAAAATCACCCTTAAAAATCAGAAAAATGAAACTCCTAAGATTTGGTCGTGATTTTGAGCCCGATCAGGAGGTAATTTTAAGAGATTATTTAGCCATAGAAAGAACCCGATTAGCAAATGAGCGCACATTACTTTCTTACATAAGGTCTTCATTGTATCTGTTATTGGGTGGTATTGCTTTTTTTCAACTTAAAGAGTTTCCTAACTTCAGGTATTTGGCTTTTTTATCACTTGGCTTTAGTTGTGTGTTTTTTATAATCGGCGTGTATCGTTTTATGCTTTTAAAGAAAAGTTTAAAACGGGTGTATTATAAATCTGAAGAACTTGAAAATAATGTAGAATAAGATTTTTTATAGCTAAAAGATGGATTTATACATCACATTCGGTATCATAGTTTTTGGTGTTATTCTTTTTGTAAAAGATTATTTTTCTATTGACACCACTTCTATATTAATTATGGCAATATTTATTGTTGCAGGTGTACTAAGTCCTGAGGAGGGATTCTCTGGATTTAATCATCCAGCGACAATTACACTGGGTTGTATTTTTGTAGTGAGTGGTGGGATTTTTAATTCAGGGATTTTAGATGGTTTAAGCCATAGAATTATAAAGCTAGCCAAAATACACTACAGCATCGCTTTGGTTATTTTTTGTACCATCTCAGGCCTATTCTCTGCTTTTATAAATGACACTGCTGTCGTGGCACTTTTACTACCTATTGCTTTAACAGTTTGTAGAGAAACTAAAATCGCCCCAAGCAGACTATTAATGCCAATTTCTTTTGCTGCTTTATTTGGTGGCACATGCACCCTTATCGGAACATCTACAAACATTTTGGTGAGTAGTTATGCAAAAAAGTACGGTGTTGAAGAGTTTGGGATGTTTGAGTTTAGTGGTGCGGCAATATGCCTATTAGCCATTGGCTTTATTTATATGTTTATAATTGGTCCTATTTTGTTACCGAAAAACAGAGGATCGAATGATGAGTTTACTAAAAAAGCAGAAACATATATTAC
>JABDKL010000105.1 GCA_013002225.1 Winogradskyella sp. | reverse complement strand
GGTTCTACTTTCTTCTGGTACCATTTTCCTATTCTTAAAAAAGAAGCTTTCGGAAATGTTAGTCGTCATTGTTTTTGCTGCATTAATTTTATTTGATTTAGTAAGTGTTGATAGACAATATGTTAATAATGATGATTTTGTTTCTGCATTGCAGGTAGACAATCCATACCAGCCTACTATGGCAGATAAAGAAATTTTAAAAGATCAAGGTCATTTTAGAGTGTTGGATATGTCTACAGAAGGACAACGAAAACCTGGAAGAGCTTCCTATTTTCATAATTCCTTATTTGGGTATCACGCCGCAAAATTAGGTCGCTATAATGACTTGTTAGAATTTCATATTTATAAAAACAATATGAACGTGCTTAACATGCTTAACACCAAGTATATTATTGCCGAGGAACAAGGAGAAATTTTCCCATATACAAATACTGATGCTAATGGTAATGCTTGGTTTGTTTCAAATTTAGCTGTTGTAGATGATGCAAATACCGAAATTTTAGCCCTGGATAGTCTAAACACAAAAAAAACAGCAGTCATTGATAGAACAATATTTGAATTACGAGATTTAAGTACTTCTTATAAAATAGATTCATTAGCTACAATAAGCTTAAAATCATTTCAACCTAATTATTTAAAATATGAATCTAAAAATACAAATATAGGCTTTGCAGTGTTTTCAGAAATTTTTTATAAATACGGATGGCAGGCCTATATTGACGGGAAGGAAGTGGCACACCAAAGGGTAAATTATGTTTTAAGAGGAATGGAAATTCCACAAGGCGAGCATATTATTGAATTTAAGTTTCAACCGACTGTAGTTAAGACAGGCAGTACTATAGCACTTGCAAGTTCTATTATCTTTGGATTATTATTGATTCTTGGAGTGTTTGTTAAACTATGGAAGAAAAGGGAATAACTAGTATTTCAATTAAAGGGCGGCAGACACCAAATGAAAGAAAAAGTTCTTATAATTTTATATTATTGGCCACCAGCAGGTGGACCTGGTGTACAGCGTTGGCTAAAATTTGTAAAATATCTTTCAGAATTTGACGTAGAGCCCATAGTATATTGTCCAGAAAACCCAAACTACCCAATTACGGACGAAACTTTAATAAGGCAAGTACCAGAGCAATTAACGATTCTAAAACAACCTATTGATGAGCCTTATCGCCTAGCGGGTTTATTGTCTAAAAAAAGCACAAAAAAGATCAGTTCTGGTGTTATTCCAAAAAGAAAAAATCAGTCTTTAGCCGAAAAGGCAATGCTCTTTGTAAGGGGTAATTTTTTTATTCCAGATGCCCGTAAAAATTGGGTAGAACCTTCAGTGAACTTTCTACTTGAGTATCTAAAGGAACATAAACTTAAAACAGTAATTACCACAGGTCCGCCACATAGCTTGCATTTAATAGGCTTGGAGTTGAAAAAAATCTTAGATATAAATTGGTTGGCAGATTTTAGGGATCCATGGACCACAATAGGATATCATAAAACATTAAAATTGACAAAATCTTCTGAAGTGTTACATGCCAAGTTAGAAATGGATGTTTTGAACACAGCAGATGAAATAATCGTGACTAGTTATCACACAAAAAAGGAGTTTAGCCTTAAAACAAATAAACCTATTACAGTTATTACTAATGGATATGACCATAATCCAGGTGTTAAAATTGGTAAGGATAAAAAATTTACTTTATCTCATATCGGTTCATTGTTGTCGGATCGTAATCCAAAGGTGCTGTGGGAAACCTTGGCAGAGCTTATTACAGAAAGTGCTGCATTTTCTAAACATTTTCAATTAAATTTAATTGGTGTTGTAAGTGAAGAAGTTCTCGAATCTATTAATGATTTTGGTCTAAAATCACACACAAATATAGAAGGCTATGTGTCTCATGATGCTGCTATAAAATTTCAATTAAAATCACAGCTCTTACTTTTAATAGAGATAGACTCTGAAAACACAAAAGCTATAATACCAGGAAAACTATATGAATATATAATATCAGAAACACCGATATTGGCCATTGGACCGAAGAATTCTGATATTGAAAAGATTATACACTCCACAAATACTGGAACCTATTTTAATTACAATCAAAGGATTCATCTAAAGTCTCAAATTTTAAATTATTTTAAACTCTATTTAGAAAAAAATTTAAAGTCTGAACCTAAAGGTGTAGAGCAGTACAGTCGTAGAGCCCTTACAGAAAGGTTAAGCACCTTAATTCATTCGTTGTAACTCTATGTTATGGGCATTGTACTAAATCAATCATTTAAAAATACAATTAGTACATATATTGGTTTTGGTATAGGCGCTATTAATGCTTTATTTCTATACACCAACTTTTTAAGCGATCAATATTATGGCTTGGTTGCATTTTTACTTTCCACAGCGACTATAATGATGCCGCTTATGGCATTTGGGGTGCATAACGCAATAATAAAATTCTATTCGACTTTTAAGTCTAAAAACAGTATAAATAGCTTTCTAACACTTATGCTATTTTTACCCTTGGTGTTCATTATTCCAGCCACTGTAATAGGACACATGTCGTACGATGCTATTAGTGAGTTTTTGTCTAACAACAACCCGATAATAGAAGGTTATGTTTGGTATATATTTGTTTTAGCAGTAACAATGGCCTATTTCGAAATATTCTTTGCCTGGTCTAAGGTGCAAATGCAAACTGTTTTTGGGACTATTATGAAAGAAATTTTTCATAGGTTAATGATCATGATGGCCCTGTTTTGTGTATTTGCCAAATGGTTAGATGTTCATCAATTTATAATTGTATTGGTAATTATATATGCATTAAGAATGTTATTAATGATGTGTTATGCTTTCTCCATAAGATTACCAAAACTTAAATATCAAAAATTAGACAATTTTAATGCTATTTTAAAATATGCTCTGCTCATAATTATTGCTGGTTCTGTGGCAATGCTTATTCTAGATATTGATAAATTTATGATTGGTAAATTATTAAAAATAGAGCAGGTGGCTTACTATAGTGTAGCCATTTTTATTGCAACAGTAATTGCAGTGCCACAGCGAGCTATGCATCAAATAATGATGCCTTTAACAGCAAAATTCCTCAATGAAAAGAATATTAACGCATTAGAAGATTTATACAAGCGTAGTTCTCTAAACTTATTGGTCGTAAGTGGCTTTATTTTTTTATTAATTATTATAAATATAAACCAGTTGTATAAAATTCTTCCACATGAATTCGCTGGTGGTTTAAGTGTTGTAGTTGTGGTAAGTATTGCGAAGTTATATGATAATGGAATGGGAAACAATAATGCAATTTTGTTTAATAGTGATTATTATAGAATGGTATTATTCTTTGGAGTTATGTTGGGTGTCATGGCAATTGTGCTAAACGCTATATTTATACCTTTATATGGTATTGAAGGATCAGCTTTTGCAACTTTTCTGGCAATTGCTATTTATAATAGCATTAAGCTGATTTTTGTGAGATCCAAATTTAAGATGCAACCCTTTAGCCCTAGAACTGTTAAAATACTATTGCTAATAATTATAGTATCAAGTACTTTTTATTATTGGGAGTTTACATTTCATCCAATTATTAACATAATTATAAAATCTATTCTGGTGTGTGTGGTTTATGTCGTGTTGGTCTTTAAATTAGAAATTTCAGAAGATATAACTTATGAAATTAAAAGGTACTTAAAGCTTAAATAAGATCAAAAGAAAGCCCCGTAAGGTGCTTTGAGGCATACGACATACGGGACTTTTCTAACCAACCAAAAAAAATTGTTTATCCTCTAGATCTTCTAGAGCTAGATCTTGAAGAAGTATTACTACTGCTTCTTGAAGACCTAGACTTCGTATTTATAGACGAAGACTTTCTTTTATTTTGAGTCACATTTCTGTTTCTATTGCTTTTTGTCTGCACTCTATTATATGTACGAGATTTATTTGCATTTGGTTTTCTAACAGCCGAATTTTTTCTTGCATTCTGTGTATTAGACACAGCAGATCTATTTCGGGTCACATTCTTTTTAGCTTTATTAACATTTGTAGCTCTGTTAGAACGTGTTACCTTTTTGTGCGATCGCGTTGGACTTTTCACATTAGCATTTCTATTGGTTCTTGAAGGCGTAGAAACTCTATTTGATCTATCTGACTGTACGGCCCTGTTATTTCTATTTACCCGTGAAGGCGTAGAAGCTCTATTCGATCCAGTTGATCTACCGACATTATTTCGTCTAGTTGCAGATCTAGAAGTATTTGCTTCTGTGTTTCTATTAAGTCTAGTCCGTGTCGTTTCGTTATTCGTCAATCGCGCAGATCTAGTTCTTGTAATTTCAGCATTATTGCGTTGAACACGAGCTCTCACGGCTCTCTCATTTCTATTTCTTGGCGTTTGTACATACCTTTCGCTAATTCTTGCATTTCTGCGGCCAATTTGTGCATTTCCGCGTCTTCCACTATTCACATTGTAGTATCTTACATTATTTCTGTAAGGTCTGTAGTATATATGTCTTACGGGTGAATAAAACTGACGATACGGGTTAACATTGACTATACAATAATTTACAGGTGGTAACACATAAAACCTGTGCCATGGTCTGTATACATAGGCTCTATTGTAAATGTTTATAAATCCGTCATATCTCCAGAATACGTTATTTCTGTAATAGACATTTAATCCACCAACTCTACTAATTCTACCAAAGCTGTTATAATTAATAAAAATGTTTCCAATCTGGTTAACGCGTCCGTAGTAATCGTAATATATCGGCGTATTTTCAATTTGAATTATAGCTCCAAAGCTATCGTATTGAACATATGGATTATAATCATAACCAGAATTAAAACTTAAAGAAAACCCTGGGGAATTGATTCCAACACTTACATCAGGACCATAATTTGGCATATAAAAATCGAACTGACCATCGGCATATACCGAAAACTCAATACCTGCTTCATTAAAAATGAAAGAATTTCCATAACCTCTCACATAATTATTAATTGTTGCATCTGCTTCAGATGTTGTGGTGGTTGCATGTGCAGTAGAGCTTAAAGCTATTAAACCTGCAAATAAAAATAGAATCCGTTTCATAGTTTTTGGGTTTTAAAATTAATTCATATTGTATTTAACAAACAGTGTGCCAAAAATATTATAGCACTGATAATCAAATAAATAGGTTCAATCTGTGGTTGATTATATAATAATAGAATCCCGAAGCTTTGGGGAGGGCATTCGGGATTCTTGATCTCAATTTCCTTTAAAAGAAATGGATATACTAGTCATCTGACTTTTTTCTCTTTTTCTGTTTTTTCAATTTTCCATTTTTTTTGTAATAATAATAGTCATCATCATCCCAATCGTCATCCCAATCATCATCCCTATCATCATTCCAACGGTTATTAAAGTGATTCACATTACATCCTGTAATTCCACAAAATCCACAACCTTGGTTACTAAAATTTACTTGGCCTCTGGTGCCTATAATTTCGCCGTATCTGTTATAAATAATTTGTAAACCACCAACTTGTTGTAATTGACCTCTTCTGTAATTCATGTAAATAGTGCCGGCACGTTTAATACGACCTAGTCTATCATAATTTAGAAATACATTTCCTATTTGTCGAACTCTACCTAGTCTGTCGTGTCTCACTAAAACACCTCGATTGCCGTATTGATATCTCGTGCCTGGCGCTCCGTATGTTCTATTAGTACTACGACGCGTTCTTTGTGACTGACGTTTGTAGTAATAATCATTGGCATTAGGTGCTGTAGAAAATAATTCTGTATTAAAATCAAAGCTTCCATCTGCAAAGATTAAGAATTCTACACCACGCTCTACAAACAAAATAGGTTGTGTATAACGATAGCGTGATGTAATATCTAAATCGTTACTTTGTGTTGCAGAATTTTGTTCTGCTGCTGTTACAGATGTTAATCCCATTAACATGCCTGTAAAAAGTAAAACCATTTTTTTCATAGTTATTTTGTTTAGATTGTGCCTACTCATATTTAGCTTTTCGGCTTACGCTATTTGTATAGAGAATTCCAATTAGCGTGCCAAAATCATAATGTGTTGAGGAGCAGGTTCTTAAGTTTTAGAGGAATTTTGTGTCTCTATAAGTCTAAAAATAGGAGGAGACCTAATAAGATTTAAGTCCTTAAATAATTATAAATAAAGCAATACTGCTTCACGCAGCCAGACGTGCTATTATTGTCTTAAATGTAAGTGAGTCAATTAATTTGTAAAAACGTAGAAATTCTGCAATATATATCTGCTACCATTTCATAATAGGCATGGAGTAAGTAGACATTTTCTAATTGAGCTATAATTTATCCTTTAGATATTTTCCTGTAATAGAATCCTCGTTTTTTACGATTTCCTCCGGTGTTCCTGAAGCAACTAGCTTACCGCCATTTTTACCACCTTCCGGACCTAAATCGATAATATAATCTGCACATTTGATCAGGTCAATATTATGCTCAATAACTATTATAGAATGTCCTTTAGCAATTAATGCTTGAAAGGATTTTAATAATTTTTGTATATCGTGGAAGTGAAGGCCTGTAGTAGGTTCATCAAAAATAAATAGTGCATTATCACTTTTGCTACCTTTACCTAAAAATGTTGCAAGTTTTATTCGTTGTGCCTCACCACCTGAAAGGGTAGAAGAGGACTGTCCTAAGGTTACATACCCTAAACCAACGTCTTGTAAGGGTTGTAGTTTATTTTGGATTTTATTTTCATTATGTTGAGAGAAAAAAGCAATTGCATCGTCGATTGTCATGTTCAAAACAGCATCAATAGACTTGCCTTCAAAAGTAACTTCTAATACTTCTTTTTTAAAGCGTTTACCACCACACGTATCACAAGTTAAATGCACGTCTGCCATAAATTGCATTTCAATGGTGACTTCCCCTTCCCCTTTACATGTTTCGCAACGCCCACCATCTACATTAAAGCTAAAGTGCTTGGCCTGAAAATTTCGTATTTTACTTAATTTTTGTGATGCAAATAACGCCCTAATGTCGTCGTAAGCTTTAATATAAGTTACAGGGTTTGAACGTGAGGATCGGCCTATTGGGTTCTGATCAACGAATTCTACATGTTTAATATTGCTGAAATTCCCGTTGATTTCTGTAAACTGACCCGCTTTATCACTAAAGCCAGTGAGTTTTTTCTGAATGGCAGGAAATACAATCTTTTTTATCAATGTACTTTTTCCACTACCAGACACACCAGTTATTACAGTGAGCATTTCTAAAGGAAAAGTGACATCTATGTTTTTTAAATTGTTTTCTCGCGCTCCAACAACTTCAATAGCATATTTTGAGGTTCTTCGTTTCTTAGGCACTTCAATAGTCAAATCGCCATTTAGATATTTTGCTGTAAGTGTATCCTTCAATAAAATATCATTAAATGATCCAACAGCAACAACTTCGCCCCCAAATGTACCAGCTTCTGGTCCAATGTCTATAATTTCATCAGCAGCTTTCATGATGTCCTCATCGTGTTCTACGACGATTACTGTATTGCCCAGATCTCGCAATGATTTTAACACCTTGATGAGACGTTCGGTATCTTTTGGATGTAAACCTATGCTTGGTTCATCTAATATATACATTGATCCCACCAAACTACTTCCTAATGAAGTAGCCAAATTTATACGTTGACTTTCACCACCAGATAAGGTATTAGAGCGCCGGTTTAAAGTCAAATAATCTAGCCCTACATTAGATAAAAATTCTAACCGTGTATTTATTTCCGTTAGTAAGCGTTTGGCAATTTTAGCATCATATTCATTTAATTCTAATTTGCTAAAGAATGCTTTTAATTCGTCTAATGGCAAATCGACTAAATCGGTAATTGTAGCGTCATTTATTTTTACATAACTGGCTTCTTTACGTAAGCGTTTTCCTTTACAAACGTTACATTTAGTTTTGCCTCTATAGCGCGATAACATTACTCGATTCTGAATTTTATAGGCTTTTGATTCTAACTCTGCAAAGAAGCTGTCTAAACCTTCAAAGTATTTATTACCCGTCCAAATTAATGATTTGTGCTTGTCACTAAGTTCAAAAAATGGTTTGTGAATCGGAAAATCAAATTTGTGCGAGTTATTTACCAATTGGTCTCTATACCAACTCATACTTTCTCCACGCCAGGGAAAAACAGCATTTTCGTAAACAGATAGTGCTGTATTTGGAATTACTAAATCCTCATCAATCCCAATAACATCTCCATAGCCTTCACATTTGGGGCAAGCACCATAAGGGTTATTAAAGCTGAATAAATGGGCATTAGGTTCTAAAAATAATAGACCATCCATTTCAAACTTATTATTAAACATGGTTTGTTTATTATTTGAAAGCGACTCTATAATACAAGTACCTACACCTTCAAAAAAGGCGGTTTCTACGGCATCAGCTAAACGATTAAGAAAATCCTCATCAGCTTTAAACACAACACGATCTACAACCAGAAATAAGTCTTTGGCAGATTCTATATTTTGTTTAAGCGCATCATCAATTCTTAAAACGTCATCATTTAATTTAATACGAGCATAGCCTTGTTGCTGCAA